>CAZDJP010000028.1:0-6352 GCA_964505865.1 uncultured Candidatus Saccharibacteria bacterium | reverse complement strand
CTTGAACAAAAAGCCGTTGAGCGCCGCATCAATCCGTTCGGGGATGCGCGAGCGGATCCACCAGCTTTGCGCGCCCGACGATGGATCGCCTTCCGGTTCCTCCGCGACGCGCGGCAGGGCCTGCGCCGCGAGGTAGAGCGCGGCGGAGAGCGATGCCATGAGGATGATCGTGAAGACGAACATGAGCATAGTTACATTATACCATCGCGGCCGAAGCGCGTGCGGCACGCCGTTCGCGCGGCCGGGGCGCCATGGCTATGCCGCGATGCGGGAGAACCGGCCGACGGAAACGTTCTCCCCTACCTTTGCGATGACGCCGTTCACGACGTCCTTCACCGTGCGGGATTCGTCCTTGATGTAGGGCGCGGCGAGGAGCGCGTCAACGTCCGCGGGGTCGGTCGCCGCGATCTGCATCGCAAGCTCATGCGCGAGCGCCTGGAACGGCTCCGAGCGCACGACGAAGTCGGTTTCGGCGCGGAGCTCCACGAGGACGCCGATGCGGCCGTTGTGCACGTAGGAGTGCACGAGTCCCGCGTCCGTTGCGCGTCCCGCGCGCTTCTCCACCTTGGAAAGCCCCTTCTCCTGGATGATCTTCTTCGCCGCCGCGAAGTCGCCGCCCGCCTCGCCGAGCGCCCTGCGGCAGTCCATCACGCCCGCGCCCGTCGCCTCGCGGAGCGCCTGCACGTCGGCCGCCGTAACCTCTTTTTTACCCTTCGCTGCCATTGGTTGTATCCGGTTCGTTTCTGCCGGCGCTGCTTGCCGCCGCAACACCGTTCGCCGCAGCTTCCGCGCCGCCCGTTCCCGCCGCAACCGTCTCCGCCGCCGGCGCCGCAACGCGCATCGCAATCCCCTCCTCGATCGCCCGCTCTATTTTAGCAAAAAACCAATCAATGCTCTTTTTTGCCTTGTCGTTTCCGGGCACAAGATGATCAATTTCGTCCGGATCGGCGTCCACGTTCCCGAGCGCGACGATCGGGATCTTCCGCCGCCGCGCTTCGCGCACCGCCGTGCGGTGCATGATCGGGTCCACCATAATGAGGAAGTCCGGCTCGCGCGTGAGGCCCTCCAGGCCGCCCATGAGCTCCTCAAGCCGCCCCTTCTCGCGCTCCAGTTCCAGCCGTTCTTTCTTCGTGTACTTGTCCATCGCGCCCGACGCGAGGTCGCTCCGCAGCTTCTTCAGGTGCTCTATCCGGCCCGCAATGATCTTGAAGTTCGTGATGGCGCCGCCGACCCAGCGGGTCGCGACGTACGGTATGCCGAACCTCTTTGCGAGGCGCAAGACGGCCGCCTCCGCCGCCGGCTCCGTCCCCACGAGGAGCATGAGGCCGTCCTGCCGCACTTTTTCCTTCACGAAGCCCGCCGCGCGCTCCATCGCCTCCGCGGTCTTTTCCAGGTCGATGATCTCGATGCCGCCGCGGTTCATCAAAACGAACGGCCGCATTTTCGGGTTCGTCTTGCTCTTTTTGCGCCCATAAAAAACCCCCGCGTCGATCATCTCGCGGGAGGCCTCCGCCGGGTACGCCGCCGTGGTTTCCTCTGCCATACTGGCACAGTATAGGGCAGGCGGGCGGACGGCGTCAACTACGATCAGCGCGCGACGGACAAGAAGAAGAGCACCAAGCCGAACGCGGCGGCGACGGCGCTCACGATCCAGAAGCGCATCGTGACCTGCGACTCGGGCCAGCCGAGCGCCTCGAAGTGGTGGTGGATGGGCGTGGAGCGGAAGACCTTCCGGCCATGGCGGAGCTTTTTGGAGGCGAGCTGGACGATGACCGAGAGCGATTCGATGACGAGGATAAAAGCGAAGAATGGCAGGAGGAGCGCCGTGTTCGTGAGCATGGCGATCACGCCGATCGTGATGCCGAGGGACATGGAGCCCGTGTCGCCCATGAAGAACTGCGCCGGATAGATGTTGTTCCAGAGGAAGGCGAGGAGCGCCCCGATCATCGCGCCGCCGAACGCGGCGAGGTTGAAGCGGTGGAGGACGAAGGCGACGGTCGTGAGCGCGACGAAGGCGAAGAGCGATGCGCCCCCGAGGAGGCCATCGAGGCCGTCCGTCTCGTTCGCGGAGAAGGCGGTGGCGAAAATGATGAAGATGAAGATGGGAATGTACCACCAGCCGATCGTGAAGGTGCCGACGAAGGGCACGCTGATCACGTCCCAGCCGAGCTTGAAGTAGAACCACCAGGCGCCGACGGCGGCGATGGCGAGGTAGAGGAGGGACTTGTGGCGGACCTTGATGCCGCCGCCGGGCGCGCCGCCGCGCCGATGGGCGCCGAGCCAATCGTCCGCGAGGCCGACGACCGCGGCGCCGAAGAGCGCGGCCAAGGGCAGGAAGGTCTCCGGCCGGCTGATAAAGTTCAGATATCCCCACAAGCTTCCATCGAAGAAGCGGTCCAGGATCCCGAAAACGGCGGCAATGCCGAGGACCGTGGACCAGATGATGATGCCGCCGCCGCTCGGCGTCCCCTCTTTCTTTTTATGGAGTTCGTAATAGACGGGCGCCGCATCGCCGTCGCGGATCTGTTTCGCGAAATGCTTTTCTTTGAGGAAGCGGCTCCAGAACGGCGTGACGAGGAGCGCCGCGAGGAATGCGATCGTCGTTATCACTATCACGCGGACGGTTTGCGCGAGGATCATGAGGTGCTGCGGTCAGCGGTTATTTATACGTCGCCTTGAACCAATCATACAACATTTGGGTTTCGGCGAAACGGTCGCTTGAGCCGAGGACGATGACGAGGACGGGCGGCCGGCCGCCGGATTGGAGGACGGAAAGCAGGTTGCCGTCGGCCTGATCGGTATAGCCGGTCTTGCCGCCAATGAAGCCGGGCTTGCCGGCGAACTCGTTGATGCTCCGGATGAGCGTTTTCCCGCCGGTCGCGAGATCGGTGAGATAGTAGGAAGTGATATTCGTGATCTGGAGGATGCGCGGGTAGCGCGCGTAGATGATCTGCGCGAGCTTTGCAAGGTCGCTCGCGGTGGATTCGTCGCCGGCGGAGATGCCCGACGGGTCGTCGTAGTGGGTGTTCGCCATCCCCCAAGCCGCGGCGCGCGCGTTCATAAGGGCAATGAACTGGTTTAAGCCGTAAAAATCGGCGTTCGCCTGCGCGGCGACGTTGGAGGAAGGCAGAAGCATCGCGTGGAGGAGGTCCTCCACGGTATACCGGCCGCCGACGACGAGGTCGCGTTCGTCGGGGTCGGCGGAAAATATTTTATCCGTGATCGTGATCGCCGTGCTCGTCGGGATCTGGTCAAGGATGATCGTCGCGCTCATGAGCTTTGCGAGCGAGGCGGTCGGCCAGCGCCGATTGGGATCCGTTTCCTCAAGGACGGCGCCGGTTTTGAGGTCCATGACGAGCGAGGCGGCAGCATGGAGCGCGGGCGGCGGCGCGATGCCCGGCGCGGCGGCCGCTTGCGCCGCCGCTCCCGTCGCGGAATCGCCGAGGGCGGTCCCTCCCTGCGCCGTGACGGCCGCGGGCGGAATGACGAAGAACGGCGCTTGGCTCGCCGCGTCCGCGGCGGACGGCGCACCGCTGGCGGAAGGTTCGCCGCCG
The DNA here is from genome assembly GCA_964505865.1 of uncultured Candidatus Saccharibacteria bacterium. Lineage (GTDB taxonomy): Bacteria > Patescibacteriota > Minisyncoccia > UBA6257 > 2-01-FULL-56-20 > CAZDJP01. The sequence goes on along the minus strand of CAZDJP010000028.1, from coordinate 2,798 downwards.
GCCGCGGGCGGCCCGCCGCCCGCGCTTCCCGCAGGCACCGGATACGCAGCGCGCGAAAACAGCACCGCGGCGATCACAACGGCAAGGAAAAGAAATTTAGCGGCATGGTTATTCATGGCCCGGCGCCGTCTCCTGCGGTGTTTTCTCTTCTTGCGCCGCCGCCGGCGCGGTCGGGTTTTGCTCGTCGAAAATCTTGAGGAGTTCGCGGAACTTCGCGAATTCCGGCAGTTCCTCCTCCTTCGCAATGCCGAGATGCTTCATGAGGTCGAAGGTCGGCCGGTAGAGGAATCCGGCGGGATGTTCGGGGTCCGGAGACCGCTCTATGAGCCCGCGGATCATCAAGCTGCGCAAAATGACGATGGAGTTCACGCCGCGCAAATATTCCAATTTCGCCCGCGAGAGGGGGCCAAGGTACGCGATGATGGCGAGCGCCTCAAGCGACGCGGGCGTGAGATCCTCCGCGATCTCTTCTTTTACGAAGTCCTCCACGATCCTGCTCCACGCGGGTTTCGTCGCGAGCTGCGCCTTTTCCCTGTCCATGATGAGCGCGATGCCGCGCGCGGGGTCCTCCAAGCGCTTCGCGAGTTCATGGAGGAGGGTTTCGGCGTCCCCTTTTTGGAGGCCGAGGACCGCTTCGATCTTCTTATGCGCGAGCGGCTCGCCGTGGACGAAGAGCAGCGCCTCGAGCGCCGCCAGGTATTTTGTCAGGTCTTCGCTTGTCATAGCGCAACGCCGTTTTTCTTGACCATTATATCAGAAAAATTTTCCATTTGTTCGAGGAAGATGATTTGCTCGCGCGCGAGGTGGAGAATGGCGAGGAAGAGCACGATCATTTCCGCGCGCGACTTCTCGACGGAAAGTTTTTTGAAACGCACATCCCCTTCCCGATCGATGCGCGCAAGGATCTCCGAGATCTTTTCCTCAAGCGTGACGATGGTCTCCTTGATGGTTTCCGTTTCAAAGGCGTACGCCGTCACGGTTTCGAAGATCCGGTTGAGCGCCGCCGCGAGCTCGGCGATAGAGATGTGCTTGTCCGGATAGAACACGCGCCGGCCCAGGGCAGCCGCGCCCGCGCCAGCGAAGCCGCCACGCCCGAGGAGGTAGGGCCGGCTGTACGAGCGGTGGTTCGCGCGCCAGAGCTTATGGAGATGCCGGAGGGCCGGCCGCAGCGCCTCGTAGCGCCGGAGCCGCTCTTCGAGGTCCTTGATGCCCGCTTCTTCCTCTTCGGTGAGCGCAAGCCCGGGCAGGAGCTGCTTTGATTTCAGAAAAATGAGGCGGCTCGCAACCGCGATGAAATCGGCGAGGATGCGGAGGTCCGCGCGGAAGCGCTCGCCCCCTTCGCTGCCGCCCTCGCGGAACTTCGCGAGGTATGCAAGGAAGTCATCGGTCACCTTCGCCATGCTCACCTCGCCGACCGGAAGCTCTTGCGCCTCAATGAGCTCCAAAAGCTTCTCCAAGGGGCCGCTCCATTGGTTCAATTTCACTTCGTAGGGCATGGGCCTGGTCGCGGGCGCAATGCGCGCGCCGCGCCTCTTTATGATACGCGAGGCGATTGCCGAATGCAACGATTTTTTCTATAATTTTTCGTAATGGCGCAGGCGCTCTACCGCAAGTACCGTCCGAAGAAGCTCGGCGAGGTTCTCGGGCAGGAGACGAACGTCCTCATCCTGAAGAATGCCGCAAAGGCAGGGCGCCTTGGGCAGGCCTATATCTTCCACGGCCCGCGCGGGACCGGGAAGACCTCGACGGCGCGGCTTGTGGCGAAGCTCCTCAATTGCGAAAAGCGCGCGGCCGATCCGGCGTTTGCGAAGCTCGGCGAACCCTGCAACGAGTGCCGCTCGTGCCGCGAGATCGACGCGCAGAACTCGTTTGACGTGATCGAGATCGATGCGGCATCCAACCGCGGCATTGACGAGATCCGCAACTTGAAAGAGAGCATCCAGACCGCCCCCGCCGCCGGCCCCTACAAGGTTTACATCATTGACGAAGCGCACCAGCTCACGGGCGCCGCATTCAACGCGCTCCTTAAGACGTTGGAGGAGCCGCCGCGCCACGCGGCCATCATCCTTGCGACGACCGAATACGAAAAGCTGCCGCCGACGATCACCTCGCGCGCGCAGCGGTTCACGTTCAAGAAACAGCCGAAAGCAGTCATTATGGAAAAGCTCGCGGCCATCGCGAAAGCGGAAAAGATAACCATTGACGAACCGGCGCTGGAGCTCATTGCCGCCGCCGCCGAGGGCAGCTTCCGCGACGCGGAGTCGCTCCTTGACCAGATCGCGTCGCTTACGTCCGACATCGATCTCGCGGCCGTGGAGCGCGCGACCGGCCGCACGGGGCTTAAAAAAATCCACGAGCTCGCGGAGTACATTATTAAAAAAGAATTAAAAGGCGCGCTCGGCGCGATCGCCGTCCTGAACGACGAAGGTTACAACCTCGTCCAGTTTGCGAAGGATCTGATCCATTACCTGCGCAAGGTGCTCGCGCTCAAGGTGAATCCCGACATTAAAAATATATTGGAAAAGGAGCTCACCCGCGACGAGATCGCGCTCGCCGCCGCGCTCGCCGCCCGTGCCGACACTGCCTCCCTCGTGCAGTTCCTCCGCGCGCTCATCCGCGCCTATGCCGAGATGCGCTACTCCCCTTTTGCCATCGTGCCGCTGGAAGTCGTTTTGGTGGAACATCTTTCATGAGCGCATGAGCAGGAGATTTATGGCATTCCTCGTCGGCGCCTTCATCCTCGTTGGCATCTTTTTCTTTTGGACGCTCTACCACGGGCTCCAATTGCCCTCATCGGC
>CAZDJP010000027.1:0-6491 GCA_964505865.1 uncultured Candidatus Saccharibacteria bacterium | reverse complement strand
CGGAGCGCGCGGAGGATGAGGAAATAGATCGCGCCGGAGAGCGCGATGTTTACGATGAGCTCCACGCCGAGCGCGGCGAAAAGCACGGTCGACGCTGCCATGACGGCGCCGGCCACGATGATCTTTCGGAGGCGCGTGGTCACGGCGAAATAGTTAACCTTCTTCATTGCGTGCCAGAGGTACCAGTTGTTAAGCGCTTGCGCGACGAGGGTGGCTACGGCGGAACCCGTGATGCCGAAAGGCGGGATGAGGAGAAGGTCCAGCGCCACGTTCAAGGTGCCGGCGATCGCCGCGGAGATCACCATGCTCCGCTGGTGGTCGTAGGCGAAGAGCGCGTTGATGACGATCGTGGCGGCGAAGTCGAAGAGGAGCGTTGCCATGAGAATTTCCAAGGAAAGGCCGCCGGGCGTGTACGGCGCGCCGAAGAGGAGCTTCATGATCGGCGTGCCGAGGATGATGCCGCCAAGAGAGAGAGGGATGGATGCGAAGAACACCATGCTCAACGTTTGTTCTAAAGCCGCGCGGAACTTCGCACGATCATTTTTCGCGAGGCGTGAGAGAAGGGGGAGGGTGCTCAGCTGGACGATGCCGGGGATGAGATACAGCGTTTGAACGATGCGTATGGCGGCGGAATAAATGCCGACGTCTGATGCGGAGCGCATCCAGCTGATGATGAGGATGTCGGTGTTCGTGAAGAGCATCCCAAAGATGCCGCCTACGGCGAACGGCCACGCTGATTTAAGGATGGGGATGACGCGGCTCGGCGAAAAGAAAGAGAGTATTTTTTTGAAATAGCGACGGAGGATGGCAACGGCCGCCACGAGCCCGACGGCGTCGCCGGCAACATAGCCCCAGCCGAACGATTGCGGGGTCGCTGCGCGGAGGAGAAAGACGAAGCCGAAGACCACGATGCCGAGATTGGTGAGGATGAAAACGACGGCTTCCCACTCCATCCGTTCCATGGCGCGAAGGAGAGAAGAGAAGAATTCCCTCAGCGTGTCGAGGGCGAGGACGAAGGCGACGACGGGGAGGAGGGTTTTTGCGCCGGGGAGGGTGGTGAAGAAAGGAGCGGCGAAAGCGACGACCGCTATGCCGATAAGGATGAGGACGATCTTCATCGCGAACGCCGTGTCGAAGATGGCGCGCCGGTCTTCTTCGGCCGCCCCGGAAGCGTCCCGGATCAGGATGCCGTTGATCCCCGGTTCCATAAAGAGCGTGAGGAAGCTCGCGAGCGTGATGGCGTAGGAGAAAACGCCGTAGCCGGCGGTGCCCAAGACGCGCGCGGCGTAGATGATGATGATGGCTTTCAGGAACTTCCCGCCGAAGTTGGACACCGTAAGCCAGAACGTGTTCTTGGCCACCGTCTGCTTCGTCGTCCGGTTTTCAAAGAGGAGCGCTTTGATTTTTTGGAACATTATCGTATCGTTAACAATATAATGAACGGTCGGAAAAAAGTAGTGGTTGCGGTGAGCGGCGGATTTGATCCGATCCATATCGGCCACGTGCGGCTTTTCGAGCGAGCAAAGGCGTTGGGTGACGAGCTTGTCGTCATCGTGAACAACGACCACTGGCTGCGGAAAAAGAAGCGGCACGTCTTTATGCCGGAGGAGGAGCGGATGGAGGTGATCGCGGCGCTGCGGCCGGTGGATCGCGTGGTGCTTACGAAGCACGAACCGGCGCCGGAGGATATGAGCGTGAGGGCGGCGCTCCGCGAACTGCGGCCGGATATTTTTGCGAACGGCGGCGACCGTAACGAGAAGGATGCGGCGAATCCTGCGTCATCGCTCTGCCGCGACATTGCAACGTGCCGCGAGCTCGGCATCCAGATGGTCTTCAATGTTGGCGACGGCGGGAAGGTGCAATCAAGTTCGTGGCTCTTGGAGGAATATGTGAAGCGCGCAAAAGGAGCGGCATCCGGTGCGCCGCCGCGCGCCGCCCCTACTTCGGATTCACGAAGATGGACTTGAGCGTCTTCAGGATGGTCGCGAGGTCAAGGATAAGCGACCGGTTTTTCAGATAGTAGACGTCGTACTGGAGCTTTTGGCGCACGTCTTCGAGCGTCTGGTCGGCGCGATGGTTGATCTGCGCCCAGCCGGTGACGCCGGGCGTGACGAGGTGGCGCACGCCGTAGAAGGGGACCTGCTCGACGAGGGTGCGCACGATCTCGGGCCGTTCGGGGCGCGGGCCGACGAAGGAGAGGTCGCCGCGGACGATGTTCCAGAGCTGGGGCAGTTCGTCAAGGTGCGTGGCGCGGAGGAAGCGTCCGAACGCGGTCACGCGCGGGTCGTTGCGCGCCGCCCACCGGGGACCGCCGCCGTCGCGCTCGGCGTCAGCGCGCATGGTGCGGAATTTGTACAAAGTGAACTCGCGGCCGCGCGCGCCCACGCGCCGCTGGCGGTAAATGGCGGATCCGCGCGAGGTGAGGATGATGATCAAAGCGAAGAGCAGCTCAAAGGGCAGGAGGACGAGCCCGATTGCGGCGGCGGCGAGGAATTCAATGGCGCGCTTGAACGGATCATAGAACCGCGCGGTGCCCTCGATGTTTTCCAGGAACCATGTTTCCTCAACGTCCGCGAGCGGCACCTTGCGCATGACGAGCTCGTAGAAGCTGTCCAGGTCCACGATGGCGATGCCTTTCCCGAAGAGCTTGTAAAGCGCCGCGGCGAGCGGGCGTTTTTGCTTCAGCTCGCGCGGGACGATGACGAGGTTCGCATGATTTTCGCCGACGAGGTTCGCGAGCGCTTCGGGCGAGCGAGCCGCGGCGCCCTCGGCCATGTGCGCCACGATCGCGTAGCCGAGCTGCGGGTTCTCGGCGACGGCGAGTTCGACTTCGGATGCGGCCGCGCCGTCGCCCACGAGGATGGCGCGGTTCGGCGCCTCGCCGGACGCCGTCGCGCGGTTCCAAGCGCGCCGCCAGTAGATCTCGATGACGGCGAAGAGGATGATGAAAATGACGAGGTTCGTTTTCGGCGCGATGCCGAACGCGGGGACGAGATAAAAGACGAGGACGGCGATCGCCGCGTTCGTGAAGAGCGACAGTGCGAGCGTCTTCAGGAAATCCAGGTTGTTGCGGAGCCGGCGCAGGTCGTAGAGCCCCGCGATGTAGAACACGAGGAGCCAGGGGATGAAGACGACGGTGAGGGGGGTGAAATGATAATGGACGAGCTGGAAGTACCACCCGCCGCCGTAGCGGAGGAGGAGCGTGAGGAAAAGCGCCGCGTAGAGCGCGACGATGTCGCCGACGAAAAGGAAGAATGTTTTCGCTGAGTTCATGGGCCCGTTCACGGGGTAGTGAGCACGAAGAGATGATAGAGGAGATAGCCGAGCGCGGCAAGGACGGCGAGCCAGAACGCGGCGAAGAGCGCGGCGACCGCGATTTCGCGTCCGCGCCGGTCGGGAGCGTAGACCGTGGCGCCGCCCTTGAAGCGCACTTCCGTCGATGACATGGTCCACGGGCGGCGGAAGAACGTCATCCAGAAATTGTTGAGCGCGTAGCGAAGCCCCATCATCCACGCCCCTTCTTTCGCGAGCCGGCGGCCGGAGGAGAGCGTTTTCATTTTGAAGGAGAACTTTACCTTGCCGACTTTGCTCAGCTTGATGGCGAGGTCGGTGTCGTCGCCGTAGAATGCGATGTCCGCGTTGGGGCCGCCGATCGCGGCGAGCGCGTCGCGGCGGACGACATAATTCCCCCCTTGGATGATGGTCGTGGTGCGGAAGAACGTCCGACCGATGAGGTAGAAGAGGTAGCCGATGCCGTAGAAGAGGCGCGCCATGAAGCGGATGCGCTCGGGGAGGTCGTAATAGACGAAGGGGCCGCTCACGCAGACGAGCGAAGGGTCTTTCGCGAACTCCGCCTCCGCGCCCGCGAGCCAGCCCGCAGGCGGCATCGTGTCGGCATCGGGGAAGGCGATGAGTTTGCCCCGCGCCTCCTCGAACCCGCGCTTGCGGGCGGCGTTCGCGCCGCGCCGCGCCTCGCGGATGAGGCGGACGCCCGGATAGCGTCGGGCGACCGCGGCCGTACCGTCGGTGGAGTTGTTGTCCACGACGATGACCTCCGCGTCCGTGCGTCCGCCGATCTCGCGGAAAACGGCGTCAAGGCAGCGGCCGAGGTAGTCCTCCTCGTTGTACGCCGGGATGACGAAACTGACTTTCATCGCACGGGTTCCCATTTGTCCGATGGTTTTTTGAAGAGCCAGAACGAGAGGGCGTTCAGTACCCAGTGGAAGAGCGTGCGCCAGGCGCCCTTCTCGTGGAAGCGCCTGCCTGAATGGTAGACCGCCGCGCTCCAGACGATCTCCGTGCGCCCGAACTTCCGGAGGCGGCCGAAGAGGTCCACGTCCTCGGCCGTCGCGAGGCGCTCGTTGAAGCCGCCGGTCCGGCGGAAGGCGTCCGCCCGCACCATCTGGAATTTTCCCGACGCGATGCCGCCGCCGAGGACGTTATTGAAGAGCATGAACCAGAAATTCATGAGGAAGGAGACCGCCGCGTCGCTTGCGGTGCGGACGGCGGGATCCACCTCGATGCGCGCGGAGAGGCCGGCGAGGCGCGGCTTCCGTCCGAAGAGGGCGAGCATCTTTTGGAAAAAGGCGGTCGGCGACGGGATCATTGTGCCGCAATCGAGGAAGACGATGAAGTCGCCCGCGGCCGCCCGCGCGCCGTCGTTGCGGCCGGTGGAAACGTCGGGTTTTTTGCCCGGCGGGAGCGTGAGGACCTTGTCGGCGCACCGCCGCGCGACGGCGACGGTACGGTCGGTGCTCGCAGTGTCCGAAACGATGACCTCATGGGGCAGCGCGAGCGCCGCGAACTGGCGCACGGTGCGCTCTACGGTCTTTTCTTCGTTGTAGGTGGGGATGACGATGGAGATCATGGCATGGTGGCAGGAGCGGCGTGCGCCGCGCCGCGGTCAGCGCGAAAACGGCGGCGGGCGGTTCGCGAACCGCGTGCGCATGAATTTCGCGAAGCCGAAGAACATGGCGGCGACGATCGCAATGCCGGCGACGATGACCATCCAGCGGATGCTCTTGTCGACGAGCGTGTAGAGGTTGCCGAAGAAGTAGCCGATTGCGAAGAGGAAGCCGGCCCAGATGAACTCGCCGAAAAAGTTGATCGTGAAATATTTTTTGAACGGCACCCGCGCGGCGCCGGCGGCGATGAGGGTCGCGATGGCGAAGCCGAAGCCGGTCGTGAGCTTGGAGATGAAGAGGATCTTCCCCTGATGCTCGTGGAAGAAGGACTCCGCGCGCTCCACGCTCTCCGGCGTGATGCTGAACCAGTGCCCGTACCTCTCGATGAGCGGGCGCCCGCCGTGCCGTCCGACGTAGTACCAGATGACGTCGCCCGTGAGGTCGCCGCCCATAAGGACGAAGTAAATGGGCCAGAAGTCAAAGAAGCCGAGGTGGACGAGGAAGCCGGAGACCATCATGACGATCGGCCCCTCCACGATGGCGAGGGGATAGGCAATGACGTAGCGGTAGGTGAGGAGCCACGTAGCGATGGGTGATGCGATCGGCATGGGCCGTTCCCTCATTATACGGCATCCGCGCTTTGGTTTATAATTGCCTCGTGGCCAACATCTTCAAGCGCTTGTACCGCGAGCACAACCCGCAGTTCTGGACGCCCGCGCGCCGCCGCTCGCTTTACTTAAGTTTCGTCCTCATCGTCCTCGCCATCGTGGTGCAGGTCGCCGCCGGCCGCTATTCCGCGGCGCAGGCGCGTCTCGCGCCGCCCGAGAGCGATCTCTTTCTCAATAACCTCCCGATCGTCGACCTCGGTTTCCTCCTCGTCGGCGGCGCCATCCTCTTCTGGATCTTTTCCCTCTGGTTGTTTTCATTGCGCCCGCGCTATCTCCCCCTCGGCATCAAGGCGCTCGCCCTCCTCATCATCTTCCGCGCGTTCTTCATGAACCTCACGCGCGAAGGGATCTACCCGGGCGGCTTCGTGCCAACGAGTGAGAATTATGGGTTCAGTTTGTATCACCTCGTCACCTTCCAAGGGAACCTTTTCTTTTCCGGCCACACGGCGTTCCCGTTCCTCATGGCGCTCATTTTTTGGAACGAGCGGTTCTGGCGGCGGTTTTTCCTCGCCGCGACGGTATTCTTCGGCGCGGCGGTCCTCCTCGCGCACGTCCACTACTCCATTGACGTTTTCGCGGCGCCCTTCATCGTTTACGGCATTTTCCGCATCGCGGAAAAGCTCTTCCCGCGCGACGCCCGCGACGCCGCCGCGCTTGCGCCCGTTTCGTAAATTGATATACTTATCCCATGTCGAAGGACGCGCCGCGCGCGAAACGAAGCAGGTCTGAGCGAAAGCCGCAACGGAAAACGGCGCCGGCCGGCGTACCGGCGGACGAGGGAGCGGTAGTGATGGAAGAGGTGGTTGCCGTCGCATCCCGCGGCGGCGAGGCGCCGGCCGGATCGGCTGCGCGGACCGCCGCTCCCGCCGAGATCCTCCCCGGCGCGAAAAAAGACCGTTTCCTCCCGATCAGCATCCTG
>CAZDJP010000026.1:0-6631 GCA_964505865.1 uncultured Candidatus Saccharibacteria bacterium | reverse complement strand
CATAGGGTCAGATTACCCCTTCGCTGAATTTTTCAAAAGTGATGCCTTGCTCGCGTAAGCGGTTCTCCACCTCGCGCCATTTTTCCACCGTGTCAATCCCCTTGGAATAATCATCACATTCGTACGAATAGAACTGCTCGCCGCGCTTGATGACGTCGGGCAGAAGATCGCGCCCGATCTCGTAATAGCGGTCGGCCGGCACGTAAGAAAGGATCTTCTTCCTTAGGATAAACACGCCGCGCATGCGGTGCGCATTCGGATAGGCGCGGTCGTGCGGCTTCGGGTGGATGGCGACGAACTTCCCGTGGGCATCCAGTTCCGCCACGTCGGCATCGCGGTAGTCGTCCGTCCTCTCGGCGCGCTGCATGCCGATGGCGTCCGCGGGCTTCTCGCGCCATGCCCGCTCCATCTTTGCATAGTCCACAAGACTAAGCATGTCCCCGTAAATAACGAAAAATTCGTCGTCGGCATACTTCTCAAACTGCTTGATGCTCCCCGCGACGCCCGGCGGCTTATCTTCCAAATTATAAGTGATCTTCACGCCCCACTTGGACCCGTCGCCAAGATAGCCGCGCATAACCTCCGGTTTTGTGTATAAATTGATGAGAAAGTCGGTGACGCCGTGCTTCTTGAACTGCACGATGTTCCATTCCGTGAGCGGATGCCCCAAGATCGGGATCATCTGCTTGGACATCTTGTAAGTGTAGGGGCGGAGGCGCGTCCCTTCGCCGCCGCACAAAAGCACCGCTTGCTTTATTTTCATAAGGTTCTGGAAAGTTCTTTGATGAGCCGGGCTGCCGCTGCAAGATTTTTTACGACGAAATCGGGCTTCCCCGCATACTGCCATGGATCCTTTCCTCCATAGCCCGTCCGCACGAGGATCATTTTCACTCTAGCACGGTTCCCCATCCGGACATCCTGCGTGCTGTCGCCGATGAGAAAGCTCTTTTTGAGGTCCAGCCGGTGCTCGCGCGCCGCTCTCAGGATCAGACCCGGCTTCGGCTTCCGGCAATTGCACACTTTCCTAAATTTTTTCATATTTGCTTTCGGATGGTGCGGACAGAAATAAAAGGCGTCAATCCGCGCGCCCCGCCTCGCCAGACGTTCCATCAAAACATCGTTCAGCTCGATCGCGCCCTCCGGCGTGAGAATACCGCGGGCGACGACGGGCTGGTTGGAAACAATGGCGAGAAAATATCCCAGCCGTTTAAGCTGCGCGACAGCGCGAGCGGCGCCCGGCAGGGTGACGAGTTGCGACGGCGTGTGCGGCAGCTCCACTTGGCGGATGATCGTCCCGTCGCGATCCAGGAAAACGGCGGGGCGCTTCCGCGCTATTTGCGCCCTGCCGGCCCTTGAACGGATTTTTGCACGGTTTCCCATTTGCCTTCTTTTGCGCGGAACTTCGGATGCGATACGATGAGGTGCCAGACGACCGCCTGGAACGCTTCGGTGTGCGGCGTCACATTCTCCGGATTCACGGCGGGGACGAGGACGCACGCATCGGCCATTTTCTTGGTATACCCTCCGTCGCGGCCAACGACCCCCACGATCTTCGCGCCCGCCTTTTTCGCAACGTCCAGCGCCGCAACGATGTTCGTGCTGACGTTCTTTTCCGCGTTGCCGCCGCCCACCGAAAACACCATCACCGCATCATTTTTATTGATATTGCTTCCTAGAAGCCAGTTGGAAAAAATCGTGTGGAACCCTTCGTCATTCGCGCGGGCGGTCAGCTCCGAAACGTTGTCAACGGGGGTATAGGTTTCAATGCCGGTGAGTTTGCGGAAATCGTTCACCGCATGGCTCGCGTGACCCGCTCCGCCGCCGACGCCGATGATGAACAACCGGCCCTTCTTATCGCGGACCTCTTTCAAGAGTCCTATCATCCGGTTGATCTCTTCGCGATCCAATTTCTCGGCAATTTCCTTCACTTCGCCCAGATAGGAATTGATATAGTCGTGGTACATGGATTATGCCCCGTCGTGGAGCGTATAGCCGACCTTCTGGCCGTCATCATAGAACATCTTCACCGTCTGGTAGGAAAGCTCGCGGTGGTCAAGCCCGATCATCTCGCCTTTTTTCAGGATCTCCGGCGTCACGGTGATGATGTCCGCGCCGACTTCGTCCGCCTGGTAAATGTTCAAAAGCTCGCGCGGGCTCGCCCACAAAAGTTCATAGGCCGGCGTCCCCGCCAAAACCGCTTTGCACGCCTTCATGATGGGGACTGGATCATAGCCAGTATCCGCGATGCGGCCGGCGAAGACCGAAACGATCGCCGGCACCTTCGGCGATAGCGCGGCCGCCACCTCCTTCACCTGCTCAAGCGTGAGGATCGCGGTCACGTTGAGCTTCGCGCCTTCCTTCGCGAGCTTCCTCACGAGCGACGTTGACGATTGCTTCTTGGTGTTCATTACCGGAATCTTCACGTAAACATTGTCCGCCCACGACATGATGATCCGCGCCTGCCGCTCCATCTCGCCAAAATCGTCGGAGAAAACCTCGAACGAGACCGGCTTCTTCTTTATCTCCGCGAGCACCTCTTTCGCAAAAGCCGCGTAGTCGGTGACGCCCGCCTTGCGCATCAAGGTAGGATTGGTGGTAAACCCCTTGATGAGGGGGTCTTTCGCGAGCGCCGCCATGCTCGCCTTGTCCGCGCCATCGGCGAAGATTTTGATTTTCAGTTCACTGAGCGCTTTCGGCATAATCCAAATACTTTACGACGAATGGATGACTACGTCAATTTCACTTTAATTTCTTTGCGCTCGCGCGACGAGCGGTAAAGCGCGTCAACGATCTGGTTCGTCCGGAGGCCGTCCACGGCATCCCCGATCACTTTATTTCTCCCCGCGATGGCGCCCGTGAAATTTTCCCATTCGCGTTCCCAGCTCCGGTCAGGGCCGGGGAATTTGAACGTCTGGATGTCCGGCGCGGCGCCGGGCCGGCGTCGGCCATAGGTCAAAACCTCCTCGCCGTAGCTCCCGCCTTTCCCGTCGATCTGGAGGTATCCCTTGTCGCCGAAAAGCTCCAGCGAAAAAATGTTCTTCCAGTTCGTCGTGCTCACGTGGAACGACGTCGTCACGCGATCATTCCGCATGAGGACGAACGCATTGTCCTCCAGCTTCGTCGGCCAGAACTTCGTTTGCGCAAGGCAATAGACCGTCGTCGGCTCGCCGCCGAACCAGCGCGCAAGGTCGACAAGGTGCACGCCCTGGTCAAGCAGCTCGCCGCCGCCCGAAAGCTTTTTATTGAACCGCCACTCTTTCTCCATGCCGGGGCGCCCGCCATGGCCGTACCGCGCGCGGATGGTGAACAGTTTCCCTATCCCGCCGCTTCCGAGTATCTCATGAGCTTTCTGCATGGCGCCGTGGAATCGGTGATTGAACCCCGCCTTCACAATGCGGCGGCCTTTTTGCGCCGCGGCAACGATCGCCTTGGCTTCGCGGGCATTCACGCCAAGCGGTTTTTCCGCAAGCACGTGCTTGCTGCGCGCGAGCGCCGCAAGAACGATGCGCTTCGTGAAAGCGTTCGGCACGGAAACGATCACGACATCAATATCCCTGTCCGCGACGAGTTTCCGCCAACTGGCGGCGACCGACGCGCCGTGCTGCTTCGCAAGCGCTTCGGCGCGTTTGCGGTCCGCATCCGCGACGGCAACCAAGATGCCCTTGCCGGTATGCTTAATGGCGAGCGCTCGTTTCCCTCCGATAAGGCCGGCGCCAACGATCCCCACGCGCGGTTTTTTCGCTTTCTCGTTCATATTTTCAGCCGGCGCAGCTTGAGCGCGTCCCCCGCCATGATTTTTTTGATCGTCCTCTTATTCCACCGGCTCCAGCCGTCCCACGGCGCGCTCACGAGGCGTCCCGAAAGGCCGTCCGAGACGCTTGACGCGAGGAAAACCGCGAGCGCGGCCGCGAGCTCCGCCGAAACGCCGCCTCCTTGCGCGCGTTTCTTCGCCGCGGCGAGCTCCGCGGCGCCGGCGCGCCTGCCCGCGCGGAGCACCTCGTTGAGCATTCCAGTATTCACCGCGCCGGGCGCGATGGCGTTCACCTTGATGCGATACGGCGCAAGTTCGTCGGCGAGGATCTCCGTAAACTTCACGACACCCGCCTTCGCAACAGCATAGGCGGAAAAGTTCGGGCGCGAAGAAGTCGCGCCGCCGCCGGAAAAATTGATGATGGCGCCTCCGCGGCGTTTTACCATAAACGGAATCGCCGCGTGGCACGCATGAGCGGCGCCGAAAAGGTTCACGGCGACGTTCTTTTCCCAATCATCCATGCGATTCGCGGCGAAGGGGCCGATGGGCGCCTGGATGCCTGCGGCATTCACGAGAATATCCAGCCGTCGAAATCTTTTCGCCACGCGGCGCACCGCGCGCCGCACCGAGGCATCATCCGCAACGTCGCATGCGACGCCGAACGGCGTCCGGCCGGACACCGCCGCTATCTCGCGCGCGGCGCGGGCGATCTCCCCCCGCTTGCGCGCAAAAATGGCGACGCGGGCGCCTTCGCGGCAAAACGCTTCGGCAACGGCCTTGCCGATGCCGCGCGATCCGCCGGTCACGATCGCAACCTTGCCGCGGAGCTTCATGGGACTGCGATCAGGAAAAATCCACGAGCACCTTTGATCCCTCAAAGTCAAAGCGGTAGCGCAGCTCGCGGAGGCCGAACTCCTTCATCGCCGTGCGAAACTCGCGCTGGTCGCCCGGAACGTAGAAGGTGAAAAATCCGCCGCCGCCCGCGCCGGAAACCTTGCCGCCCAAGGCGCCGTGGCGCAGCGCCGCATCGTAGATCTTGTCCAATTCGGGATTCGTCATCTTTGCGGAGATCTTCTTCTTGTGCTGCCAGTGCGCATGGAATTTCCGCCCCACCTCGTCCAGATCCCCCGCCTCCACCGCTTCCAATATCTCCTGGCCGAGCTCCTTGATGTAATGCATGCTCTCCACGACATCCTTCTTCTCTTCCTTCGCGCCCCGCGACTGTTCCGCGAGGATCGCGTCGGCGCTCCGCGTTTTCCCCGTGAAGAAAACCAGCATGTTGCGGTTCAGTTCATCGGCGACCTCCATGGAAACGTTCGCCTTCCGCACCTTCACCGTCCCGTCCTTCGCGATGTCCAGCACTGTCAGCCCGCCGAACGCAGCAATGTAAGGATCCTGTTTCCCGATGGACCGCTTCAATATCTCCGCCTCGATCCTGAAATCCTCCTCCGCAAGCGCTGCGAGTGAAATATATTCCCGCTTCATAGTATGGATCGCATGGAGGAGTCCCACGACGTAGCAGCTGGACGAGCCGAGGCCCGTGCCCCCCGGGATGTCGGCGACCGAGCTCACTTCGATATTTTTTTCAATGCCGGTGAATTGGAATACCGGCCGCGCGAGCTCATGCTTGATCTCGCCCACCGACGCCACCGTTTCCGAATCCGAATATTTGAGCCGGATCAGGTCGTCGGCGGCCGGCCGGTTCGCGTCAATGAACATGTACTTGTTGAGGGCGGCCGAAAAGATGAACCCGCCGTATTTAGAGTAATACGACGGGAGGTCGGTGCCGCCGCCGCCGAGCGTGATCCGGAACGGGGTTCGCGTGACGATCATGGTGCAGTGGTAATGTTGCCTTTGGCAATTTCGGCTTTTACATAGTCTACCACCCCTTTAAGTCCTTCTTCCAGCTCTGTTTTCGGCTTCCAACCCACGCTCCGCGCAGCCGTGATATCCGCCAGATTCGCCGGCGCGGCGCCAGGGAGATTCGGCACAAACTCCGGCTCAACGTTCGTACCAAGTATCTTCTGGATCATAGCAAGGACCTCGAGAATTGAGTAATTCTTCCCGCATCCCAGATTGAAGACGCGGTTCGCCACCTTGTCGCTTTCAATGCAAAGTACGTGAAAATCGTTCACGTCGTCCACGTGGATGTAGTCGCGACGCTCGCTGCCATCGCCGAAGACCGGCGGCCGCTTTCCGAAAAGGATGCGGATGATAAATCGCGTCATAACTGGCGGGATGGCGCGTCGGTAATCCTGGCGCGGCCCATAAACATTCAGATAGCGCAGGCCTACCATCTCCATCCCGAATTCCCGTCCGTAGGCCTTCGCAAATAAATGGTCGGCGGCCTTGGAAACCGCATAGAATGTCTGCGGAGTGAAATCCGTCTCGGGCGTCGGGAGCGTTTTCGTACCCTCGTAGATGGCCGACGACTCCGCGTAGATGACGCGCTTGATCCCCGCCGCGCGGCAGGCCTCAAAGACGTTCAACGTTCCCATCACGTTCACGTCGGCGGTCCCGTAGGGGTCCTGCTGGCACATCACGACCGAATTCTTCGCCGCAAGGTGAAAAACGACGTCCGCCCTCTTGACGATCGAAAAAATGTCTTTTGAGCGGATGTCCGCCTTGTGAAACTCTACTCCTTCCGGCACCTGCCCTTCTATGCCGGCCGAAATGTCATCAATCCCGATCACCCTATAGCCGTCGCGCAGGAGACGGTCGGCCAAGTTGCTGCCGATGAAGCCGGCGACGCCGGTGACGAGAATGGTCTTTGGGGACATACAAACATATTATCATGAGGCCCGACGGCGTTCAATTTATCAAAATAATTTTGATTTTATGGACTGCATATGGCAAAATACAACTACTTCAAAATGGCCT
>CAZDJP010000025.1:0-6755 GCA_964505865.1 uncultured Candidatus Saccharibacteria bacterium | reverse complement strand
GCGTACCTTACGGTGACCGCGGTGAACGGTTCCGCTATTGCGACCGGGAGCCAGAGCCAGAGCCAGAGCCAGAGTCCGAGTTCAACGCAGAGCCAGTCCCCGTAGGAGGGAGTTTTTCAAGGACCCCGAGGTGTTCAAGCGCCTCCTCATAGACGGTGAGCGCCCGTTCGGCGAGGTCGCGCTTCAGGGCGAAGGTCGCTTCGTGCGCGATCCGGTTGCGCAGCTTGTGCGCTTCCCAGACATGCTCAAGGTTGGGGAGTTCCGACGGCGTGAGCTGCCGGAGGCGGTCGCCGATGTCGGCGCCGCGCACTCCTGCCTCGCGGAGCGCCTCGTCGAGGAGGGTGTCCGCCTTGATGATCGCGATCTTCAGGTCGCTGTCATCGCCGGCGAAGAAATGGCGTTCCACCTCGCTCCATGAGCGTTCCACGAACCGCTTCGCATGGTCGGCTTTGAAGACAACGTCGTCAATGCGCTCCAGCCGTATGCGCAGCCAGCCCGTTTTTCTCACGATGACGACGATGCCGACGACGAACGCCGCCGTGAGAAGGACGCTTATCGCTTCGAGCGCCGCGAGATTGCCGACGTAGGCGAGCGCTGCCCGGTGGGCGGCCGAAGCGGTCTCCGGCGCATAGGTCGCCTCGAGCTTTTGGATCGTGGAAGTAATGGAGGTTGCGGTGGCGGTGGTCGGCATGGGATTGCGTTGGATGATAGAGCGTGACGGCGGCGGCCGTCAATGCGCGGGTCAATGCGCCGCGAGCTTTTCGTAAAATTGCCCGATGCCGAGGATGTCCGCCTCGCGCCATTTTCTTCCGATGAGCTGGAAGCCGACCGGCAGTTCGCGCGGCGCCAAGGCGCTGGCCGGCTTCGTCGGGATGGAAACGGCCGGCACGCCCGCAAGCTTCACCGGTATGGTAAAGACGTCGGATAGATACATCGCGAGCGGGTCGTCCGCCTTTTCGCCGATCTTGAACGCCGGCGTCGGCGCGACCGGCGTGAGCATCACGTCCACCTCTTTGAACGCTTCGTCAAAGTCGCGCTTGATGAGCGTCCGGACGCGCTGCGCCTTTTCGTAGTAGGCGTCATAGTAGCCGGAGGAAAGGACGAAGGTGCCGAGGATGATGCGGCGCTTCACCTCCGGGCCGAACCCTTTCCCTTTCTCGCTGCGGTAGAGATCGGAAAGCGACGGAGCCCCGGCGCGGCCGGGGCGCTCGCCCCGTCCATGCTCGCGGCCGCGCGCGTAGCGGATGCCGTCGTAGCGCGCCATGTTGGAACTGACCTCGGCGGGCGCCACGATGTAGTAGCAGGAGAGCCCGTACTTCGTGTGCGGGAGCGAGATGGTTTTGAAACGGAGGCCGAGCGATCTGAGGTCCGCGATCGCCCTTTCCACCTCGCGCGTCACTTCGGGCGAGATGCCGCCGCCGAAATATTCATCGGGGAGGCCGACCACGAGTTTCTTGATCTTTTCAAAATCTGGGTGAACGAGCGCGTCTCCGTGCTCGGGCGCGCCGGCGCTCGTCGCGTCCATCGGGTCCGCGCCCGCGATCGCCTTGAAGAGGATCGCGGCATCCTCCACGGTCTTCGCGATGGGGCCGATCTGGTCCAGGCTGGAGGTCATCGCCATGAGGCCGGCGCGGGAGACGGCGCCATACGTCGGATTCAGGCCTACGACGCCGCAGAAGCTCGCCGGTTGGCGGATGGAGCCGCCGGTGTCGGAGCCCAGGGCCGCGACGGCCATGTGCGCCGCGACCGCCGCCGCGGAGCCGCCCGACGAGCCGCCGGGCACGCGCTCGAGGTCGTGCGGGTTGCGCGTGAGCTGGAAAGCGGAGTTCTCGGTGGAAGCGCCCATCGCGAACTCGTCCAAGTTCGTCTTTCCGAGGAAGACCGCCCGCTCATTTCTCAATTTTTTAATGACGCCCGCGTCGTACGCGGCGACATAATTTTCAAGGATGCGCGAGCCGCCCGTTGCGCGCTCGCCCTTGATCAGGATGGCGTCTTTCACCGCGAGCGGGACGCCGGCGAGGGCGCCCACCTCCTCGCCCTTCGCGACGGCGAGGTCCACCGCTTCCGCCTCGCGCGCGGCGAGCTCTTCCGTGAGCGTGAGGTACGCGCCGATCTCCTTGTCGCGCTCTTTGATGTGCGCGAAGTGGGCCTGCGCGACCTCCAACGCCGAAAATTCCTTGGCGACGAGGCCGTCGTGGCATTTTTTTATCGTGAGGTCGCGGAGAAGGTCGGTCATGGGCGCATGGTAAGCGGCGTTTTGCGCCGCGGTCATTCAAACACCGGCGGGATCTTCAGGTAGCCGTCCTCTTTTTCGGGGAACGCGTCCGCGCCCGCGCCGCGGTCGGCGTTTTCGCGGTCGGCGTCGCCGCGGAAGATATTTTTGAGGTCGGTGCCGCCCGCCATCGGCGGGACGGCCGCGGTGTCCAGCGCCTGCAGTTCCTTGAAATGGTCAAGGATCTTCCCGAGGTCCGCGAGGAGCTTTTCCTCCTCCTTCGGGTCCAGCTCTATGCGCGCGAGGTCCGCGAGATGCGCAAGTTCGCGTTTCGTGAGCACGGATGCCATACGGAGATTCTATCCCGTTTCGCGGGCCATTTCAATTTCGCCGCGCTTGCACGCTCCGCCGCGCTCCCGCTCCGCCGCGCTTCCGCGTCTTCACTGCGGGAGCTTCGCGAAGAGCTCGCGGAACTGGTCGCCGCGATCGTATTCGTTCTTGAAAATGCCGAAGCTCGTCGCGCCCGGCGAGAGGAGAACAATGTCGCCCGGCTTCGCGGCGTCGAGCGCCTTGCGGAACGCCTCGTCCATGCTCCCTGCGTCGGCGACCGGATGATCGTTCGGAAGAAGCTGCCGCAGTTTTTCCGTGGCGGCGCCATTGAAGAGAACGGTTTTTTTCGCCGCGGCCGCTATCTTCGCGGCAAGTTCGTCAAAGACGAGTTCCTTGTCGCTGCCGCCCGCGATGAGGACGATGCCGCCGCCGCGCCGCGCGGCGGCGGGCGCGAGCGCCTTGAGCGCGGCCATCGCCGCCTCGGGCGTCGTCGCATTGGAGTCGTTGTAGAACGCAATGCCGCCTTTTTCGCCGAGGAGTTCCAGGCGGCCGGGGAGGCCGCGGAAACTTTCTATCGCCTTCCTTGACGCGCCGTCCGCGATGCCCGTCGCGCGCGCCGCGGCGAGGGCGAAACCGGCGTTTACGCGGTTATGCTCTCCCGTGAGCGCGAGCTTCCAATCGGCGGGCAGCGCGGCATCCGTGACGCAGTGCGCCGCCGGGCGGCCGAACCGTTCTTCAAATTTCGCCTCGATCTCCGGCGTCGTGATGAAAAAATCCTCCGTTTTCTGGAACCGCGCGATGGTCGCTTTGTCCTCGAAGTAGCGGTCCATGTCGCCGCGGTAGTAGTTCATGTGATCGCGCATGAAATTGGTCCAGACGGCGACATGCGGGCTCAGCTTGTCCTCCGCGAATCCTTGGAGCTGCCACGAGTCCAGTTCAAGGACGGCGAGCCGGTCGGGGCGCGCTTCTTTAAGGAGGGGGAGCGTGGCCATGCCGCGTTCGTTCCCGCCGAGGAGCGGTTCGCGCCCGGCCGCTTGGGCGATCGCGTAAATAAGGTGCGTCACGGTGGATTTTCCGCGCGTGCCCGTGACGCCGACGACCGCCGCGCCGGAGAGCTTGGTGAAAAGCGACGCATCCATTTCTATCGGGATGCCGTGTTCGCGCGCATGTGCGATGAAAGGGGAATCAAGCGGCGTGTTATTGGCTTTCACGACAAAGTCGCGGCCCTCGAAGTCCTCCATTCGGTGCCCGCCGAGGTGAAACGCGATATTGGAAAATTTTGCAAGCCGCTCGAGCGACGGCCGGAGGCCGGCCGCGTCCTTGAGGTCCGTCACGATAAGGTCGGCGCCCGCCTCCGCGAAAAATTCCGCGTCGCCCACGCCGCGGCCGAGGAGGCCGAGGCCCATGAGCGTTACCTTCTTGCCGCCGAAGCGTTTTTTGATATCTGCGTCCGTCATCGCGGTTGCTATTCGGTTCTTCCTATCATATACTAATCATGCCAAATTGCGCGGTTCGCCGGACGGACGGCGCGCCGCATCGCGCGGGAGGGTTGGGAAAGGTTTTCCGGGGAGCCCCATAAGCTCCCGAAGCAGGTCCGAGTCCTGCCCCCGCAACAGCCAAGGTTTCCTTATCGAGTAAGGCCGAGCCGCCCGAGGCGCAAGGCATCGGATTTCGCCGCCGCTACGGCTCCAGCGCGATCTTCTTGTCCCTGAAGACCAATCAGCTGCGGAGGCCAGAAACATGACATTGTCACCGGCCAGGATTGTACAGAAGGTGGGTTAGCTATCACAAGCCCTGAAGCACCTTTACAGATAATGGTAGGCCGTGGTATACTGCCGATATAGAAAATAAAACGCCTTTAGAAAGCTCATATAATAAGGGAGGTCGCCCGATTGAGGCAGTTGAGGTGCTGGAACGCAAGGAGGAAGCCGTAGAGGAAGTTCCAGAATTTAGGGCATCGAAGGAAGTACGATCCAGCGAGCAAAAACTGGCGGATTTATACGAATTGAGCGAGCGGCTTCGAGAAGACCATCCGGACAATCCGAGACTGATCGAGGAGCTTGACAAATACATTGAACAGTTAGAACGGCAGAGCGAACAGAATGAGAAAAAGTTGGAGATCGCTCGCCTCAAAGAGGAGATCAAACAGTTCAATGGCACCGTTCAACATCAGGAGGGCGTGGAACGGTTCGGCGCACAATTTGGCTTCAATAAGGACGAAACATATAGTTTTATCGAGAAAAAAATACTGGAGGATGAGGCTGCCATTCGTACATTAGAAGAGGAAACGAACCGGCCTTCTGAAGAGCCAGCGAGCGGCGCGAGGGGGGAAGCGCCAAGTGGAACGGAGGAAGGCGGCACCGCGGCGGCCGGGATGAATGGGCCACAGGAAACGAGAGATGCTACGGCGCAGAACGGAGGTGGCACAGAGGGAGGGGCAGCGCGAACGAGGGGCGCGGAGAACCCGCAAGAGATCGTCTTGCCGAAGGGGGGCAACGTACTCTTCCGCGAGAGCTTTGAACGAGAAAATGAAAAGCCGAAGGTGTGGGGGTGGCTCAAAGAGCGGGCGAAAGGATTCGCATCATTCGGGTTTTGGGAGCTACATCAAGCAGAGCGGTTCCGTACTGCCAAAAAAGAGATAAGCGGGGATATCTCAACCGAGGCGGGCAATCTGGAGAAGACCCACCATCTTTCACTAGAGGATGCCCTCAGAGAGGCACAGAATATGCGGCTCATGCGCGAGGCGGAAGGTTTGAATCGGATGGACAAGAAAGACTACGAGCGGTACTCCGAACTCATTACGAAAGACAAGAAGGATGTCAATTCCCGGATCATGGGCGGCATCATTGACTCCTCGATGGCAGAGATCGCAAAACGTTTGGAAAAATATCGTAGCGCCTCGGGCCTCAAGGTAGCTGAATTGGAAAAGAATAAGGAAGAGTTCCGAAAGCAGCTTACGGGAGCCCTTGCCGAACTCCAGGATGGCCAAATAGAGGCCGATGTTAAAAAGTTCGATGCTATCATCAAGGACAGTTTCGACCCAAACTACTGGTCGCGCTATGTCTATGGCGGGCTGGAGGCGGCGCTCGAAACAGTGGGCCTCAAGATCCTGATTACGAAACTTGCCGCAGCAGAGGTGGTAAAAGCGAAAGGCGGATTTGCGGCCGCAAAAGAAGCGGCTGGAGAAAGCGGCAACCTCACCATGAAAGACAGCGTATGGAAAACTGCAAAGTTGTGGCTTCGGCACCATGGAGTGACGCATCCGACGAACAGCGAAGTGATGCAGCTATCCAAGCAGATGGCGGCGGATAACCATATCGGGGTGGCGCCGTGGCATGTGACGGGCAGTCCAATGGATATTCATATGAAGCAGGGCTATCTCCTGAAATGGAGCAAAACCGCCGCGAGGCTGGCAAAAGATCTCGTCGCCAAACACGCCGCGGCGGCACGCTGATTTTCTGACATGCCCGCACCATTTTCGCCATCACTTCGGTATAAGATCGGCAGAGCCGCGGCGCTGCTGGCCCAGTCGCCGCTCGACGACAACATCAAACAAATCATCAGCGAGAATTTTGAAAAAATGAGCGAGAACGATCTGGACGAATTGATGCGTTCCCTCGAGCGCGAAGAGGAAGAGTTAAAACATGTTCACAATGAGCTTGCGCGGCTCAGCAAAGACCAGGCGAAAGATTGGCACGCACTTGAGGAAAAGCAACGGCAAAAAGCCAAGCAGATGGCGGAAGAGTTTCTAAAACGGTTTGTTTAAGGCAGTGGAATATATAAGCCTCGTTACATGGCTATCAAGGCGAATGAGAAAGCTGCCTAAAACATTTTCGCCTCCCTCGCCGCGCGCGCCGCTCGTGGCGTTTTCTTTTCGCTCAGGATCGGCGACTCCTTGATCTGGCTTTCTGGCTGATCCAAGTTTCTTTCTCCATTATTTTCGTGCCTGCGGCAGGATTCGAACCTGCATCCTTGCCCTTATGAAAGGCCTGCTCCACCCTTGAGCTACGCAGGCGAAACCGCTTCGCATACTTTATACAACAAAACCTTCACTAAACCAAGTATCCGATATTGCAACTCGGAAATTTTGCGACAACCCGGCTTATTTGATACTATCAGCCCATAGCGGTTGCTATGGGCAAAGACATCATCATCAATTCGCCCGAAGAGAAGAAGCTCCGCGCGGAGATCGAGCGGCGCGCGGCGGCGGGCG
>CAZDJP010000024.1:0-7111 GCA_964505865.1 uncultured Candidatus Saccharibacteria bacterium | reverse complement strand
CGGGCTGATGCCTTCGTAGGCGATCCTATGCGGTGCGGAACAGGCGCACGGCGAGGTACACGGCGAAGGTCGCGCTCGTGATGAAGAAGCTCACGGGGTACGGGAGGTAGAACGAGATGAAGAGGCCGAACCACGTGGCGAGGAGCGCGATGGCGACCGAGATCGCGATGCCCTGCGCCGGCCGGCGCGCGAGGCGCTGCGCCGCCGCCGCGGGCGTGACCATAAGCGCGAAGATCAAGAGCACGCCGATCACCTGCACGGCCATGGAGGTCGCGACGGCGATGAGGAGCATGAAGACGAGTCCGATCCAAAACAGGGGGACGCCTTTCGCTTCCGCGACATCCTCGTCGAGCGACGAAAAAAGGAGCGGCCGGTAGACGACTGCGACGGCGGCGAGGAGCGCGGCCGCCGCGACGAGCGTGAGGAGCACGTCGCCGCTCGAGATGCCGAGGATCTCGCCGAAGAGGAGCGAGTACGCCTCCGTGGCATAGCCGGAGTACAAACTGATGAAAAGGACGCCGAGGCCGAGCATGAACGCGAGCACGGTCCCGATCTGCACGTCGCGCTCGCCCACCTTCCGGCCCAAGGTGGCCATCGCGATGCCGCCGCCGCTCGTGAAGAGGAGGAGTCCCGCGATGGGATTCGCGCCGACGAGCACCGCGCCCGCGGCGCCGGCGAAGCCGATGTGGGCGAGCGCGTGCGCGGCGAAGGCCGACCGGCGCAGGACGACAAAGTAGCCGACGACGCCCGCGATGGCCGCGACGATCGTCCCCGCCTCGAATGCGTGCCGCATGAAACCGTACTGCCACATGGATTGCAGGTCGGCGAGGATATTGAAGCTGAAAGCGGCGGGCGTCATTGATGGCGGGACGGATGCTTCGCGTGGACGTGGTGCTCGTGCTCGGGAGCTTCCTCGTCAATGCCGATGATCGCGATCCGTCCGCGCTGGTCCTTGAGGACTTCTATCGGGATGCCGTAGAGCGCGGTGAGCGACGATGAGGTGAGGACCTCGGACGGCCTGCCGGTCGTCACGCGGCCGTTCGCGACGTAGATCACGCGATCCAGCGCTGAGAGGAGCGGGTTGATGTTGTGGGCGATAAGGAGGACCGTCACGCCGCGCGAGCGCACGATCCGTTCCACGACCTGCACGAAATCCGCCTCGCGGCGCATGTCCAAGCTCGCGAGCGGTTCGTCAAGCAGGAGCAGATCCGGATCGCCGATGATGGCCTCCGCGAGGAAGATGCGCTGCAGCTCGCCTCCCGAGAGCTCGCCGAGCGGCCGGTACGCGAGGTCTTCCGCGCCCACGGCGCGGAGGGCGGCAAGCGCCTCCGCGGCGCCGCGATTCGCGCCGCCCGTCCCCCAGCGGTGCCCGTCGAGGCCGAGGCGCACGAGCGTGAGCGCCTCTATCCCCGTTTCATTGTCGATGGGATGCTGTTGCGGGACGTAGCCGATCCGCGGGTCGCCGCGGCGCGGCGCCGTGCCGAAAACGGAAAGGGAGCCGCCGAGCGGCCGCGCGAGCCCCAGGAGCATCCGCAAGAGCGTCGTCTTGCCCGCGCCGTTCGGCCCGAGCACCGCGACGAATTCGCCTTGGCCGACCGTGAAATCCGCCCCCTGCCAGACGGCGCTCGTCCCGTGCCCTCCCGCCAGATCCCTTGCAACGATGACGGCGTCCGCGCCCGTATCCTTGTCCTTATCCTTCGTGACGTTCATCTTATTGTCACTGCGCCTTCGCGCTCAGCGCGCCTTGGAGGGCAACGAGCTCCGCATCCATCCACTCCTCAAATGAAATGTCCGGCGGCTGGATGATCTCCGTGATGCCGACGACGGGAATGCCCTCTTGCGCGGCAAGTTCCTTCATGCGTCCGGTGATCGGCGTGATCGTCTGTTTATTATACACAAGCACCCGCACCTCGCCGCTCCGGAGCTCTCCTTCAAAGGCCGCGATGCTCGCGGCGGTCGGGTCGTTGCCTTCGGACACCGCTTGGGTGAATGCCATGGGCGAGACGAGGTCGAGGCCCGCGGCGCTGGCCAAATACGCAAAAATGTCCTCCGTCGCCGCGACCTTCGCGCCGCCGAACTGCAGCTTGATGCCCATAATGCGGCTTTGGTACGGCGCGAGCGACGACTGGAGCGCTTGATAACGCGCTTCGTAGGAAGCGGCATCCGCGGGGTCAAGCGACGCGAGATCCTGCTCCATTTGCGCGGCCACGCGGTTCACGTAATCCGGATCGTACCAAAAGTGCGGGTTGTCGCCCGCCGTTTTCCCGAGGAGCGCCGCGACGTTGAGCGCCTTGCGGCCCGCTTCCGTGCTCGCGCCGAGCAGCTTGTCCATCCAGCTGTCGTATCCCGCGCCGTTTTCAATGACATAATTCGCCGCAGCGACCGCGCGGGCATCCGCGGCGCTTGCCTCATACTCGTGCGGGTCGGCGTTCGGATCGGAAACGATGCTCAAAACCTCCACGCGCGGCCCGCCGATCTGCGCGGCCAAGCTGCCCCAAAAATTCTCGGCGGCGACCACCCGCAGCGCTCTGCCGCCTCCGGAGGCGGGGCCGGCGGCGGGCGCGCCCGGCGCGCCCGAACATTGCCCGCTCCGGCAGAGCGCGAGCCAGCCGCCCGCGATGACGGCGGCCGCCGCCGCGACCGCAAATAAAATGACGGTGGTCCTCTGCGACATCGGCATTCCTCATGCTACCGCTCCGCGGCGCGGTCAGTCAAAGCATTTGGCGATCATTCAACAAGATATCTCCGGCCCAAAACAACGGCCGCCCACGGCAGAACGATCATCTGGAGCAAAGGCGAGAGTCCGATGCCGAAGATCGTTGGCATCAGGGCGCCGTACGCCCAGCGATGCCAGACGTAGACCGAAACATATTCGACGAGCGCCTGCCACGCGGTGAGGCCGGCGAGAAAGAATATCCACGGACCCGCGGCGCGGCGCCAAGCCCAATGCCGATCGCGGAAGACGAGCGCCGTGACGAAATAGGCGGCGAGGATCGTGAGCGCGTCGCCGAAGGAAGCCCACCAGCGGATGGCGATGAAGGGGACGAGTTCGCGCGTGCCGAGGCCGAGCGCGGCGTAGAGCGGCGCCTGCGTAACCTCCCAGACGAAGTTCAAAAAGAACGATGCAAGGAAGAGCGCGCCGAAAAACTTTTTCATTTAGAGCCGGCCCGCGGCGCGTGGCGCATCGGCGAGAGGCGCGGCAGCAGGCCCTGCGGCACCCGACTCGGCCGCCGGCCCGGCCGCCGGAGCCGCGCCGAGCCCGGCGCGGCTCCGGCGCAAGAGCCAGTGCACAAACCATCCGCACAAAAGCCCGATCGCCGCGCCGCCCAGAATGTCGAGCGGCCAGTGGACACCGACATAGATACGCGCGACGCCCACGATGGACGAAAGGACGAGGTACCATGCGCCCCACGTCCGGTTCACATACCAGACGACGAGCGCGAGCGCGAAGAAGAACGTCATGTGCCCCGACGGAAAGGACGACCCGGACTCGGGGATGAGCGGCGTAAAGCCGTAAAAATCGAAGGGGCGCGGATGGAAATAGAAGAAGCGGAGTGCTTCCGTCACAATGCCGCGCGCGAGGATGGTCGCGAGCGCGCCCTCTATGAATACGTAGAGTTTCCGTTTCCAGCCGGGTTGGTACGCGGCGAGGAGCAAAAAGCCGAGCCCCATCAGGTACGGCAGCCAGTTCGCGAAAAAGACGCCAAGATCGTCAATGATGATGTTGCGGCCCGCGAGGCCGTGGATCCACTGGAAAACGATCTGGTTGAAGACGGACATCGGGCGTGTGCCGAACGCGGCGCGCTACCTCCGCACGTAGGGCAAAAGTCCCATGAAGCGCGCGCGCTTGATCGCTTGGGCAAGCTTGCGCTGGTGCTTCGCGCAGATGCCCGTGTGGCGCGGGTCGATGATCTTCTTCTGGCTTGAAACAAAACGTTGGAGCAGGTCGATCTCCTTGTAATCGACGTTCTTCAAGTTTTGCGAACAGAAAAAGCACTGTTGCGGGGCCATGAGGTTACAAAAACTTTAGATCTTTTTCACCTGGAGCGAATCGAGCTCCACGGCGGTGTCGCGGCCGAAGATGGGAACGAGCACTTTCACGCTCCCCTTCTCCTCGTTCACCTCCGCTATCTTGCCGTCGTATTCCTTGAACGGGCCGTCGGTTATTTTTACCAGGTCTCCGACCTTGAGGTCAAGGACGACCTTGCCCTCGTCCTTCCCGCTGCGCGCGAGGAGCGCATCCACTTCGTCCTTCGAAAGCGGCGTCGGCGTCGTGTTATCGGGGCCGACGAAGCCGGTCACGCGCGGCGTGTTCCGCACGACGTACCACGAATCCTCGGCGAGGACCATTTCCACGAGGACGTATCCGGGATAGATCTTTTCCTCCACCGTCGTGCGCTTGCCGCCCTTCACTTTTATCGTCTTCTCCTTCGGAACGAGGATGTTGAAAATTTTATCCCCCATCTCGAGCGACTCCACGCGCTGCTTCAGGTAGCGCGCGACGGCCTCTTCATAGCCCGAGTAGGTTTGGACGGCGTACCACTGCCGCAGGCGGGACTCTTCGCGATGCGTGCCGAAACGTGAATGAGGAAGTGCCATGGGAATTCGCATTGCGCTATGAAGCAACGAACATCTTTATAATGTCGGTGAAGAGATAGTCGAAGAGGCCAAGGAAGAGCGCGATGCCGACGGACATGACGACGACGATCGTCGTCAAGCGCACCGCTTCCTCGCGCGTCGGCCAGTTCACGTGCCGCAGCTCCTGCCGCGACTCCGCGAAAAATTGTTTGATGCGAGCGAACATATTCTTTCCGCGTGCCTTTGGCGCGCGCGCCGCGCGCGTTCCGCATGCGCGCCGCCGCGCCCCTTAATTAAAATACCGCTTTACCTGCGGCATTGTAGGGCACTTCCAATATAGCGCCGCTACGCCTGCAAGTCAAGGTTCTGCACGGTCGCCGCGTGGGCCTGGATGAAGTTCTTGCGCGGCTCCACGGCGTCGCCCATTAAAATGTCGAACAGCTTGTCGGCTTTTTCGGCATCATCGATCGTAACTTGCTTCATGAGCCGGTCCGCGGGGTTCATCGTCGTCTCCCAAAGCTGGTTGGCGTTCATTTCGCCCAAGCCCTTATAGCGCTGGACGGACGGCACGCGCTTGCCCGCGCCCTCGCCCGCCGCAACGGCTTCGCCTTCCTCCGCCTCCGCGGCTCCGTCCGCGGCCGTGGCGCCGGCCGTCGCGGCCTCTTTTGCCGCTTTTCCTTTTTTCGCGCCGCCTTTCGCCGCCGGCACCTCTTTCTGCAGCTCAATGATCAACCGGTCCTTCTCCGCATCCGAGAACGCGTAGCGCGCGACTTTCCCGAATTGGACGCGGTAAAGCGGCGGCTGGGCGATGTAAAGGTAGCCGCCTTCCACCACTTCGCGGAAGTAGCGATAGAACAGCGTAAGGAGGAGCGTCCGGATGTGCGCGCCGTCCACATCGGCGTCCGTCATGATGATGATCTTGTGGTAGCGGAGCTTCGCCATGTCGAACTCCTCGCCGATCGCCGTGCCGATCGCGACGACGAGCGCGCGGATCTCCGCGTTCGCGAGCATTTTGTCCAACCGTGCCCGTTCCACGTTCAGGATCTTCCCGCGCAAGGGCAGGATTGCCTGCGTCTGTCGATCCCTTCCCTGCTTCGCCGTGCCGCCGGCGCTGTCGCCTTCCACAATGAAGAGCTCGGCGTCCTCGGCGCGCTTCGAGATGCAATCGGCGAGTTTGCCCGGCAAGGTGAGCCCCTCGAACGCGCCCTTGCGCAAAACGGTCTCGCGCGCCGCTTTCGCCGCAAGCCGCGCCTTCGCGCTTAAAAGCACCTTCGCGACGATCGTCTTCGCCTCGGGCGGATGCTTCTCCAAAAATTCCTTCAGGGCGTCCCCCACGGCCGCCTCCACCGCCGTGCGCGCCTCGGTGTTGCCGAGCTTCGCCTTCGTTTGGCCCTCAAACTGCGGCTCGCGGAGCTTTACGGAAACGATGGCGACCAAGCCCTCGCGCGTATCGTCGCTTGTCAGGTTCTCGTCCTTCTCCTTAAGGTATCCCTCCGCGCGCGCGTAGCCGTTCAGCGAGCGCGTGAGCGCCGACCGGAAACCGGTGAGATGCATGCCGCCGTCCGGCGTATAAATATTGTTCGCAAAGCTCATTTCCACGGCCTTCGTGTCATCCACGTAGACGAACGCCGCCTCCACGCTCACCTTGCCTTCCTCCTTGTCGACATAAAAGATATCCTCCTGCAGCGTGTTCTTTTTTTGCGCGAGGAACCGGACGAAGGACAAAAGGCCTCCCTCAAAGCAGAACCCATAGAAGAGCGGCGCCTTCTCGCGCCGGTCGAACACGTTGATGCGCACTCCCTTCGTGAGATAGGCCTGCTGGCGCAAATGGTCAAAGATCGTCTTGTCGCTCCATCCCATCTCGCTGAACACCGTCGGGTCGGGCGAGAACGTGACCTTCGTGCCGTGCCGCTTGGACTGGCCGATCTTTTTCACCTTGTATTTCGGCTTGCCGCGCTCGTATTCTTGGACAAAAAGCCCGCCGTCGCGTTCCACCTCCACCTTGAGCCAGTCGGAAAGCGCGTTCACGACGGAAACGCCCACGCCGTGCAGGCCGCCCGACACTTTGTACGATTCGCCGCCGAACTTGCCGCCCGCGTGGAGCGTCGTCATCACGGTTTCCAACGCCGACTTCTTCGTCTGCGCATGCATCCCGACCGGTATCCCGCGGCCGTCGTCGGAAACGCTCACCTTGTTGTCGGGCAAGATCTCCACCGTGATGTTCTTCGCGTACCCCGCCATCGCCTCGTCAATGGAGTTGTCCACGACCTCCCAGATCAGGTGATGGAGCCCGAGCGTGCCGGTGGAACCGATATACATGCCGGGCCGCCTGCGGACCGGTTCCAGCCCTTCAAGGACATAAATGTCCTTCGCGCTGTAGGAGGCGCTGCCTTTGTTGTCGCCTTTTACGGCTGCAGTCGGTTTCGGGACCGTTTTTTTTGCCGGTTTTTCTGGCATCATAGGGCCGTTCGCAAGGCCGCTCTCAAAAAGAATCCCGCCGGAACGGATGCCTTATTTTAGCATGTTTCCGGCG
>CAZDJP010000023.1:4757-7558 GCA_964505865.1 uncultured Candidatus Saccharibacteria bacterium | reverse complement strand
AAACCAGCCAAGAAAAAATTTTACGCGTGGTTCGTGCCGACGGAGAACCGCCGCGGCGTTTTCGACGATTGGGCGGCGACGGAGAGGATAGTGTCGGGGAAACCGGGCGCGCGGTACAAGGCGTTCGACGCGCGGGAGGACGCGGAGCGGTGGCTCGCCGAGGGCGCGATGTACGAGGCGAAGCCGCCCGCGCCGCGGCTCGCGCCCGGCATCTATTTCGACGCGGGGACGGGCAGGGGCGAGGGAGTGGAGGTGAGCGTGACCGACGAGAAAGGCAAGAACCTCCTCCATAAGGCAATCTCCAGGCGCGAGCTGAACCGCCACGGGAAGCAGCTTTTGGAAGATCCGGCCGCAACGAACAATTACGGCGAGCTCTTGGCGCTCAGATACGCGCTGAAGATCGCGCAGAAGGAGGGCGTCAAAAAGGTATTCGGCGACAGCCGGCTCGTCATCGATCACTGGTCGCGGTGGCGGGTAAAACGGAAGGAATTGCCGGAAGAAACCGTCGCGCTCGCGAACGAGGTCTCTAAGCTCCGCGAAAAATTCGAAAAAAAATCCGGCGGGACCGTGGCGCGCGTGAGCGGCGCGCACAATCCCGCCGACTTAGGGTTCCATCGATAGATAGGGAGGAGGTCACGGCAATGCGGGATCCGTCACCTCATCCCATTCAAACCTCACCCGGTAGGTGCCCTTAAGGGCGAGGGCGAGGCGAAGGAGCGTGGCGGTATCCGTGTTCGCCGTTCCGTTCTCGAGCCGCGCCACGAAATCCTCGCTGACCTGCGTCATGTCGGCCAGTTGTCGCTGCGTAAGCCCGAGCGCTTTGCGACGCTCGCATATATCTTGGCCGATTGCCTGTCGGGGACCGTTTTGCCTGCGGCTCGGTGAGAATTCGTCTTCGGGCTCGGCCAGCTCATCTTCCATTTTGTTTTCCTCCCGCGATGGTTATCGCTCTTTTCAGCATAGTGGCCTTGGCTGGGGGCGTCAACTGCGCGGCTTGCGGAACGGTGCGAAACGGCGTACGATGCTTTACGGCAACCCAGACGGCCGCCCGGTCGCGCCGCGCGAGCGGCAAGGCCCGGGAGGAAAGTCCGGACACCCTCCGGCCGCGGCGCCGCACGGCGCCGCGGCCGGATAAAACGGTAGCGGCTAACGGCCGCACGGCGCAAGCCGAGAGGTGCGATCAGTGACGCCCCGCGGGCGGACGCCCGCTCCGAGTCCGAAAGGACGGGGGAGCCCCATCCCAAGCTTGACGGCTCAATCCAGCCATAGGGACAGCAAAGCTGGAGTGAAACGGCTAAATCCTTACCGGGTGCAAGGCCGCGCCGCGCGCGGCCCGCAAGGGCCGCGCGCGGAGTGCCGCACGAACCCACGAGCGATCAAGGGTCCAGAGGAATGGCCGTCCCCGACGGCGCGAACCGCGAAAGCGGACGCGCCGTCGGCGACAGAATCCGGCTTACCGGTTGCCGCAGAACACAGAACCCCGTCCGAAAGGACGGGGTTCTGTGATTCATTCATGACCTATAGTAAGATTCTGCCATGACCATCTTCGGCTGGCTTATCCCCCTCTTCTGGCTTGCGCTGATCGTTTTCTGGGTCATCGCCGCGCTGGGGGCGAAACGGAACGCCCGGCCGGGGCGGCTATGGTGGCGGCACGGACTTCCGATCCGGCTCGCCCTCATCATCGTCGCCATCTTTCTCATCCGCGCCGGCGCGTTTGAGCGCGGCTTTTTTTATCCTTCCTATCCGCCCGCGGCGCCGGCGCCAGTTGTTATCCTGCTCGGCGCCGCGGGCGTTGTTCTTTGCGCGGCGGGCATCGCGTCCGCCGTCTGGGCGCGGATATATTTGGGCAGGAACTGGGGCATGCCGATGACCCTCCGGGAGGGCCATGCGCTCGTCACCGCGGGGCCGTACCGATGGGTGCGCCATCCCATCTATGGCGGCATCCTTGCGGCCCTCCTCGGTTCGGCGCTCGCGCTCGGGGCGGCGTGGCTTCTTCTTTTGGCGCTCTTCGGGATCTACTTCGTCTACGGCGCGAAGATCGAGGAGAAGGCCATGCTGGAACAATTTCCGGATGAATATCCGGCCTATCTGAAACGGACGAAGATGTTCGTTCCGTTCGTCCTGTAACTGCCGGCAGCCGATCGCCGGCGGAGCGCCCTGCGGCCGCGCCCCGGCACGCGTCTGTTACAATGGAAGACAATGGAACGGGAAACGCCCGGCGCGGGGTCATTCGCGCCCGCGGGCATGGCGGATATGGATATGGCGAGCTTGGCGAACGACGCGCTCTTTCGCGCGCTCGGGACGTCGGAGAAGGGCCTCGCGCCCGCGGAAGCGGCGCGACGGCTCGCGCGGTACGGCTCGAACGAATTTGCAGCGAAAAAGAAGCTCCGGCCCGCGATCCTCTTCCTCTCCAAGTTCAAGAATCCGCTCCTCATCCTCCTTGTCGCCGCCGCGTTCATCTCGGGCGCGCTTGGCTCTCGTTTCGAGGCGGGCGTCATCCTCGCGATCGTCCTTGTGAGCGCGCTCATTGACTTTGCGAACACCTACCGCTCGGCGAAGGCGGCGGAGGAGCTTACGGAGCAGGTGCGCATCACGGCGGCGGTCATGCGCGGCGGCGAGCTCAAGGAACGGAGCGTGCGCGAGGTGGTGCCGGGCGACGTTTTCATGCTTGAAGCCGGCGACCTTGTGCCCGCCGACGGCATCCTCATTGGGGCGAAGGACCTCTTCGTGAACGAAAGCGCGCTTACGGGGGAGTCGCTGCCGGTGGAAAAAGATGCGGCGCCGGCAGGAGCGCCCGCAGC
>CAZDJP010000023.1:0-4657 GCA_964505865.1 uncultured Candidatus Saccharibacteria bacterium | reverse complement strand
GTCCGCCGCATCCGCTGCGCGGAAGGTCTTTCTCGGGACGAGCGTTGTTTCCGGCAAGGGCATGGCGGTCGCGGCCGCGACGGGAGCGAGAACGAACATGGGCGCCATTGCGGACAAGCTGAGACGGCCGGAGGCGCCGACGGAATTTGAAAAGAACCTGAAGGACTTCAGCTTGTTCATTTTCCGGACGACCTTGCTCCTTGTCCTTGCCGTCATCCTCCTGAACATCTTTTTCATCAAGCACGACCCGTTGGAGATATTCCTGTTCGCCGTCGCTATCGCGGTCGGCCTCACGCCGGAGCTTCTGCCCCTGATCGTGACGAGCAATCTCGCGAAGGGCGCCATCCGGATGTCCAAGGACGGCGTTATCGTGAAGCGGCTCGCCGCGCTCCACAATTTCGGGAGCATTGACGTCCTCTGCACCGATAAGACGGGAACCTTGACCGAGGACCGCATCACGCTCGTGAAGTTCGTGGACGCCGGGGGCCGCGAGAGCGGCGAGGTGTTCTTCTGGGGCTACCTGAGCAGCCGGCATCTTACGGGCGTGCGCGGCGTTTTGGACCAGGCGGTGGAGGCATACCGGCGGTTGGACGTGGG
The DNA here is from genome assembly GCA_964505865.1 of uncultured Candidatus Saccharibacteria bacterium. Lineage (GTDB taxonomy): Bacteria > Patescibacteriota > Minisyncoccia > UBA6257 > 2-01-FULL-56-20 > CAZDJP01. Next base: position 4,060 of record CAZDJP010000023.1, on the reverse strand, counting down.
CGCATGGGAGAAAGTGGACGAGATCCCGTTCGACGCCGTGCGGCGGCTGGAATCGGTCGTCGTGCGGAAGGCGACGGACGACGGGAACGGCGAGGCGAAGGCGGGCGAGACGGTGCTCATCGCGAAAGGGGCGCCGGAGGAGATATTAAAAAATACGGATGATTTCGCCGGAGAGGGAGTTGTTGCCGCCGCCGCAGCGCGCGAAACGGCATTAAAAGAATATGAAAAACTTTCCGCCGACGGTTTCCGCGTGCTCGGCGTCGCGACGAAAAAAGTTCCCGCGAAGGCCGCCTACGGCAAGGAGGAAGAGAGGAACCTCACCTTCCAGGGCTTCCTCGCGTTCCTTGATCCGCCGAAGCGGACCGTGAAGGACACCCTGAAGAAAATGGCCGACCACCATGTCGCGATCAAGATCGTCACGGGCGACAATTTCCTCGTGACGAAAAAGATCGCGGAAGAGATCGGCCTGCCCGTCAAGGGCGCGCTTGCGGGCGACGAGGTCGCGGCGCTCGGCGTCCATGAGCTCGCGCGCAAAGTGGAAGAGTGCAACGTCTTCACCCGCGTCACGCCCGATCAAAAAGAACTCATCATCCGCGCGCTCCGCGCGAACGGGCACGTCGCGGCCTACCTTGGCGACGGCGTGAACGACGTCCTGTCGCTCAAAGCCGCCGATGTCGGCATCTCCGTGCAGAACGCCGTGGACATCGCAAAGGACACCGCCGACATCATCCTTTTAAGGAAGGGGCTTCGCGAGGTCATCGACGGCGTCGTGGAGGGGCGCAAAACGTTCGCGAACACGTTCAAATACCTCATGATGGCGCTCTCCTCTAACTTCGGCAACATGTTCAGCATGCCGATCGCGTCGCTCTTCCTGCCGTTCCTGCCGATGACCGCGCCGCAGATCCTCCTCAACAACTTCTTCTACGATTCGTCGCAGCTCGCCATCCCGTTCGACAACGTGGAAAAGGAATTTCTCGCGCGGCCGAAGAAGTTCGATATCCGATTCATGAAAAAGTTTATGGTGATCTTCGGGCCGCTCTCGTCGTGTTTTGACTTCCTCACGTTCGCGGTCCTCCTCTGGGTGCTCCGCGCCGCCACGGGCGGGTTCCAGACGGGGTGGTTCCTGGAGTCCATTGCGACGCAGACATTCGTCGTCCTCATCATCCGGAACCGCGGCGGGTTTTGGAAAACGCCGCCCTCCGCGGCGCTCGCCGCGGCCGCCGCGGCCGCCGTCGCCGCCGCATGGCTCGTGCCGTATTTCTTCTTCGGGCGGCTGCTCGGCTTCGTTGCGCTCGGTCCGTTCGCGCTCCTTCTCATCGCCGCGATCGTTGTTCTCTACCTCGTTGCCGTGGAGCTCGCAAAAGGCGCGTTCTACCGCCGCTACGGGAACCTGATAGAAAAGTGAGCGGCTGGCAGCCGAGGCGCGCGGCCGTTGTGGCGCGCGAGGCTGTCGCGCCTCACGCCGCGCGGGCCTATGCCGCGCCGTTCTCTCCCTGCCGCTCCAGCCGTTCGGAGATGTTCACCTTGCGGAGGATGTAGAGAATGAAAGCGGTGAGGAGGGTCGCGACGACGGAAAACTCCGTGAGGCCGAGGCCGGCGAAGATGCCGATCGCGGCGGTGAGCCAGACGAGCGCCGCGGTCGTGAGGCCGTGCGAGCGGTCGCCGGTCTTAATGATGAGGCCGGCGCCCAGGAAACCGATGCCCACCACGATGTTCGCGATGACGGCGAGGAAGCCGCTGTTCCGCGCGATGACGTCGGGGAGCGCGGCCGCGTCGGGCGCGACGAGGGAGGGGAGGATGAGCGCGACCATGGTGAAGAGCGCGGCGCCCCCCGCGACGAGCATCTCGGTCCGCACGCCCGCTTCCTTCCCGGCGAGCTCGCGCTCAATGCCGAGGATCGCCCCCAAGGCAAAGGCCACGATGAGCCGCGTGAGCATTTGTTCAAACGTGAGCATTACTATAATATTAGCATATCGCATCTTCGGCGCCTTCGCCCCTGCGGGACGCCCCTCAAAACAAAATGCCAAGGATGCGATATGCCCAACGTTATATGAGAACTGCCGTTGCTGACATAACGCAATACGAAGGGAAAGAGGTGGAGCTTTTTGGGTGGGTGCGCGCGCGGCGCGACCACGGCAAGTTGGTGTTCATCGACCTGCGTGACCGGAGCGGAATCGCGCAGGTCGTCTTCGGGCCGGGCGTCGCGGGCGGCGATCCGTCTGAGCTGCGGCTGGAGTACGTCATCCGCGTGAAGGGCGACGTGAAGAAGCGCCCGCCCGCGATGGTGAACGAGAAGATCCCGACCGGCCGGTACGAGGTGAGCGCAAAAGAACTCGCAATCATGAACCCCGCGGAGCCGTTGCCGTTCCCCGTGGACGATGCCGGCTACGATATAAATGAGGAAACGCGGCTCAAATACCGCTACCTGGACCTGCGTCGCGAGCGGCTCACAAAAGGCCTCATGCTGCGCTACGGGCTCATCAAGTTCATCCGCGACTTTTTGGGCGAGCGGGGGTTCATTGAAGTAGAGACCCCTATCTTTACAAGATCAACGCCGGAAGGCGCGCGCGACTACCTCGTGCCGTCGCGGATACAGCCGGGAAAGTTCTACGCCCTCCCGCAGTCGCCGCAGCAATACAAGCAGCTCCTCATGGTGGCGGGGCTTGAGAAATATTTCCAGATAGCGCGGTGCTTCCGCGACGAGGACACGCGCGGCGACCGCCAGCCGGAGTTCACGCAGCTTGACCTGGAGATGAGCTTCGTCGAGCGCGAGGATGTCATGAAGCTGAACGAAGAACTTTTGATCGCCCTTGTCCGCGCCGTCGCGCCGGATAAAAAGATACAAGAGGCGCCGTTCCCGCGCCTGACCTACGTTGACGCTATGAAAAAATACGGCACCGACCGGCCTGACCTCCGGAAAGACAAAAACGATCCGGACCTGCTCGCATTCTGCTGGATCGTTGATTTCCCGTTCTTTGAAAAAACCGACGATGGCGGCTGGACGTTCACGCACAACCCGTTCTCCGCGCCGAAGCCCGAATTCATGGATGATCTCCTTGCGAAAAAGAACGTCCCCGGCATCCTTACGAGCCAGTACGACATCGTGATGAACGGCACGGAGATAGGCGGCGGGAGCATCCGCAACCATCGCGCCGACGCGCTCGAGGCCGTTTTTGAGATCATGGGCTTCAAGAAAGAGCGCATTCGCGCGAACTTCGGCCATATGATGGAAGCGTTCAAATACGGCGCGCCGCCGCACGGCGGCATCGCCTGGGGGCTCGACCGGCTTACGGCGCTCTTCGCCGGCGAGCCGAACATCCGCGAGGTCATCGCGTTCCCGAAGACCGGCGATGGCCGCGATCCCATGATGGGCTCGCCCGCGGAGGTGGACAAGCAGCAGCTGGATGAATTAGGATTGGAAATAAAGAAGGCGAAAAAATAAGCGAAAGGAAACAGCATGGCGCATCCAAAGGAAGAGCGGACGTTCGTGATGGTAAAGCCCGACGGCGTTCGGAAGGGCCTCGTGGGAGAGATCATTAGGCGATTTGAGCAGCGCGACTTGAAGATCGTGGCGCTCGACATGTTCATGCCGACGCGCGACGAGATCGGCAACCATTATCCGAAGGATGAGGCATGGCGCCGCCGCCTCGGCCAGAAGTCGCTCGCGACCTACGAAGAATACGGCGTCGATGCGGCTGAGAAACTGGGCACGAAGGATGAGCTCGAGATCGGCAACATGGTCCGCGAATGGATCATTGATTACCTGACCTCCGCGCCGATCGTGAAGATGGTGGTGCAGGGCCTCCACGCGGTGGACGTCGTGCGGAAGATTGCGGGGTCGACCATGCCGTATAAGGCCGAGGTCGGCACCATCCGCGGCGACTATTCCATTGATTCGCCGCTTCTCGCGAACACCGAAAAGCGCGCGATCGCGAACTTGCTCCACGCGTCGGAAACGCAGGAGGAGGCGGCGCACGAGATAGAGTACTGGTTCGGCAAGAACGCGAAGTTCCACGCGTATAAGCGGTTCGGCGTGGACGAATGACGGCATGGCGGACCT
>CAZDJP010000022.1:3747-7636 GCA_964505865.1 uncultured Candidatus Saccharibacteria bacterium | reverse complement strand
TCGTTTCCGTATGTGCCCCTCCGTGCGGTGAGCGCCGCATTCGGCGCGCTCCTCGTCCTCGCGTTCTACTGGTTCCTGCGGAGCGCGGGCATTGGCGGAACGGGCGCGCTTCTCGGCGCGTTTTTTGTGGCCGCGGACAACGCGCTTGTCCTCCAGACGAAGCTCATTCTCATGGACGGCATGTATCTCGCGTTCGGCTTCCTCGCACTTGCGCTGTATTTCCGCCGGCCGCGCCTGCCCGTTGCCGCCGGCGTCCTCTTCGCGCTCTCGCTCGGCGTGAAGCTCATCGGCGTCGTATTCCTCGGGCCGGTCGTTATTGATTACTTCTTATCCGTCCACGGACGGGGCAAAACTGAGGAGCGGGCGGCGGTGCGCCGGCTCGCGCAGTTCCTCGTCACGGCCGCCGTCGTTTTCCTCGCCATCGCTTTCCTGAACTTCCTTTTCTTCTCTCCCCGCCGCATCCTCTTGTTTGCCGACTATATCGGCATGCAGGTTCCCGCCGTAGCGTCGCCAGTCGGGAATTTTCTCCTCGCTTCGGCGGAGACGACCATCATCCCGTGGACCGGTTATCTTCAGGGAGGCAGCGGCCCTCATGCGAGTCCATGGTACGGGTGGCCCGTGATGCAGCTCCCGATGCAATACTACGGCAGCCGCCTCGTTCTCTTCGGGAATCCCGCGCTCTGGCTTGGGAGCACGCTCGCCGTCATTTTCAGCATCGCGCTCTTCCCGCGATATCTCAGGCGGCTGCCGGCGGAAGAACGGCGCACGTTCTCCCTCCTTCTCGGCGGCTATGCGGCGGCGCTCCTGCCGTTCTTCACCTTTGTCCAGCGCCAGACCTTCCTCTACCATTATTTCCCCGCGCTCCTTTTCGCATTCGGCCTCCTCGCATGGTTCATCGCGCGACGGCTCGGGTTCGGCAGCATCGCCGCCCTCACGCGGCGGCAGCGGTTCCTGCTTTTGATGGTCGCGCTCCTCGTTGGCGCCGGTTTTCTCGCCGCAGCGCCGTTCACCTACGGGTTGTAGGCAAAAACCGCAGACGAGAACCGCAGGAGAAGCCGTAGAGAGATGCGGAATGCGTCCCGCTACTTCCTCCGCCGTCCGTGGAACGCCTCGTGTACCTCGCGGAGCGCCTTGTTCGTAAGATGAGTGTAGACCTGCGTCGTCGCGACGTTCGCGTGGCCGAGGAGCTCCTGCACGGAGCGGAGGTCGGCGCCATTCATGAGAAGATCGGTTGCGAACAAATGGCGCAGCTCATGGGGATGGACGCGCTTCGCGATGCCTGCATCGCGGGCGCGGCGGGCGACGACGCGCTCCACGGCGCGCGGCGTCACGCGGCCGATGATCTTGCCGGAGCGGTCCAAGCTCACGAAGAGCGCCGCTTCCGCGTCGCCGCGCTTTGCGAGATACCGCTCGATGGCCTCGCGCGCGCGCGCCGAGATGAAAACGACGCGCAGCTTGCCGCCTTTCCCGCGCACGGTCACCTCGCCGCGCTTGAGGTCGATGGAGCGGTCAAGGGCGCAGAGCTCCGCGAGCCGCAGGCCGGTGGAGAAGAACGTTTCCAAGATGGCGCGGTCGCGGAACGCGCGGAGGCCGCTGCCCTTGGGCGCCGCAAGCAGCCGTTCCAAGTCGGCGTATTCCAAGAGCTCTATCTGGCGCGACGGCGTTTTCGGCAGTTCTATCTTTTCCGCGGCGAGCGACTGCACGTCGCGCTTCGCGAGATATTTCAGAAAATTCCGCAGGGCGATCACGTAGTAGCTCTGCGTGGCTTTCTTGAGCGGCGCGCCGCCCGCGCCGCCTTTTGTCCGGCGGGCGAGCGCGACGCGGAAGCCGCGCACGGCGGCGTCCGTGATGTCCGCCGGCGCCCGGGCGCCCGAAAACGCGAGGAACGCGCGCAGGTAGCGCTCGTAGTTTTCCCGCGTCTTCGGCGAGCGGTTCTTTTCTATTTCCAAATAGTCCAGATAGTCGCGGAAGAGCGATTCAATTTCGGTCGGCGCGCCGCCTGTTCTCATGGCCATGGTTTCATTATAGCCCCTCTGTCGCAAAACGGAGCCCCGATGGTTGCGATTTTTCAAGGGGTGGATTATAATGCCCATAATGCTTACGAAACGAGTGAAGGCCCGGGTGATCGGGGAGCACCGGACGCATGAGAAGGATACGGGATCGGCGAACGTGCAGATCGCCGTTCTTTCGCGCCAGATCGACGAGCTCGCGACGCACCTTCGGAAGAACCCGAAGGACAACCATTCGCGCCGCGGCCTTTTGAAAATGGTCTCCAAGCGCCGGAAGTTCCTTGCGTACCTGAAGAAGAACGAGCCGGCGGACTACGCAAAACTTACGAAAAAACTGGAGCTGAAACGCTAATGAAAACAGCGCCGAAATATGCCGCGAACCAGCGGGTCGGGATTTTCGTGGATGTCCAGAACCTCTACCACTCGGTGAAGAACCTCTACCGCGGCCGCGTGAACTATGCGGCGCTCCTCGCGCACCTCGTGGGGGAGCGGCAGCTCGTGCGGGCGCTCGCCTACGTCGTGAAGAGCGAAGGGGTGGAGCCCCAGGGCGGCGCGCGGAACGCGGCGGAACGGAGCGCGGGGCGGAGCGCGGCCGAGCGGATGACGTCCCGCCTGCGCGCGGCGCCCGCGGAAGAGAACGCCGCGAGCGGCAGCGGATTGTCTTCGGAGGCGGCGTTTTTCGAGGCCTTGGAGAAGGCGGGGCTGGAATTGCGGATGAAGGACCTCCAGATCTACGCGGGCGGCATGAAGAAGGCGGATTGGGACGTCGGCATGGCGGTGGACGCCATCAGGATGTCTTCATTTTTGGACGTCATCATACTGGTCACGGGCGACGGCGACTTTCTCCCGCTCGTTGATTACCTCAAATGGGGAGCAGGGCGGCTCGTGGAAGTCGCCGCGTTCCGTCGCAGCGCCTCGTCCAAGATCCAGGAGGCCGCCGACCGTTTCATCAATATTGAAGAGATCCCGCGCGCGATAATGAAACTGCGCCTTTAGCGCACAGCGCAGCGCGCGAGCAGGCATTGAACGGGCATTAAAAGAATGTTAAAGAAAAAAGAGTATTCCATTGACGTTGCCGGGAAAACGCTCACGATAGAGGTTTCGGCGCTCGCCGAGCAGGCGAATGCGGCGGTGCTCGCGAAGTACGGCGAGACGATCGTGCTTGCGACCGCCGTGATGTCGCATAAAGATGCGAGTACGGATTACCTCCCGCTCAAGGTTGATTACGAGGAGAAATTTTACGCGGCGGGGAAGATCATCGGCAGCCGGTTCATCCGGCGCGAAGGCCGCGCGTCCGAGGAAGCGGTGCTCGCCGGGCGGCTCGTGGACCGGACGATCCGGCCGCTCTTTGACCAGCGCATCCGTCGCGAGATCCAGGTGGTCGTCACCGTTCTCCAGATCGACGAAGAGAACGATCCGGAATTCGTGGGGCTTTTGGGCGCTTCCGCCGCGCTCCTCATTTCCGACATCCCGTGGGGCGGCCCGGTCGCGGGCGTCCGCGTGGCGCAGGCGGGCCGCGAGTTCAAGATCAATCCGGACAATTCGTACATTGCCGCGAACCCGCCGGCGTACGACGCATTCCTTTCCGGCACGCGCGATCGCATCAACATGATCGAGCTCGGCGGCCTCGACGCGCAGGAGAAGGACGTCATTGCGGGGTTCGCGCTCGCGCAAAAAGAGGTGGACCGCCTCGCGGAGTTCCAGGAGGAGATCCGCAAGGAGATCGGGAAGCCGAAGGCGGAGGTGCCGGTCTCCGAGCCGGATGAAGACCTGAAGGCAGCCATCGGCGCGTACCTTGCCGATAAGCTGGAGGCGGCGGTCTTCCAGCCGAGCAAGATGGAACAGCAGAGCGCGATCGGCGCGCTGAAAACGCAGCTCTT
>CAZDJP010000022.1:1273-3647 GCA_964505865.1 uncultured Candidatus Saccharibacteria bacterium | reverse complement strand
CGTCGTTGTCGCGAAAAAACCGGTGAACTGGGCGGCGGCGGACCTCCTCTTTGAAGAAGCGATCAACGACCTCGTGCACGAAAAGGCGCTTGCGGGCGAGCTGCGGCCGGACGGGCGGAAGCTCGACGAGCTGCGCCCGCTCGACGGGGAGGTGGCGAAGTTCTCGCGGACGCACGGCTCGGCGCTCTTCGTCCGCGGCAACACGCAGGCCTTGGCGGTCACGACGCTCGCGCCGCCCGGGGCCGAACAGATGATCGAAACGATGGAGACGACCGGCAAGCGCCGCTTCATGCTCCACTATAATTTCCCGCCCTTTTCGGTGGGCGAGATCGGGTCCTTCCGCGGCCCCGGGCGGCGCGAGATCGGCCATGGCAACCTCGCGCGGAAGTCGCTCGAGCGGCTCATCCCGACGAAAGAGGAATTCCCGTACACGATCCGCGTCGTGTCGGAGATCATGTCGTCCAACGGCTCGTCCTCCATGGCGACGGTCTGCGCCTCGACGCTTTCCCTGATGGATGCCGGCGTGCCTTTGAAAAAACCGGCGGCGGGCATCGCGATGGGGCTCATGATGAAAGACGCAAAAAACTATAAAGTGCTCACCGACATCCAAGGGCCGGAGGACCACCACGGCGACATGGACATGAAAGTGGCGGGCACGGCGGACGGCGTGACGGGCATGCAGATGGACATCAAGGTGGACGGCATCACGTTGGAGATCGTTGAAAAGACCCTCGCGCAGGCGCGGAAGGCGCGGCTCGAAATTCTGCAGTTCATGAAGGGATTGATCGCCGCGCCGCGCAAAGAGCTTTCTCCCTTCGTGCCCGCGATCCGGCAGCTCAAGATCGCGACCGACAAGATCGGCGCGCTCATCGGCCCGGGCGGCAAGGTCATCAACGGCCTCATTGAGAAATACGGCCTTGCGGGCATCGACGTTGACGAGGACGGCGGCGTGTTCGTGTCGGGCACGGACCTCGCGAAGGTGGAAGCGGCGGTCGCTGACATCCGCGCGATCGCGCGCGAGTTCAAGGTGGGCGAGATCGTGGAAGGGAACATTATCAAAACCATTGAGGTGGGCGCGATCGTGGATCTCGGCGCCGGGCGCGACGGCATGATCCACATTTCCGAGCTCAAAAACGGCTTCGTGAAAAAGGTGGAGGACGTCGTGAAGGTGGGCGATTTCGTGCGCGCGAAGATCATCCGCGTCGGCGACGACGGGAGGATCGGGCTGTCCATGAAACAACTGCAGTAATCCGCCCGTTCCGTCCGGTTTCATGATAGAATGGAACCGATGGACGAGAACGAATCGTTGATATCGGCGCCGCCTCCGCCGCCGGAGGTGAAAGTGCGCACGATGCAGTCCGACCTCGCCGCGATGGCGAAGAGCGGCGGCGGCGCGCCGCGGTTTGAGAGCGTAAGGGTGGCGGGATGGGCGCCGGCGGCGGGGCAAGGCCCCGTTGCGAATGCGGCCGCCGCTGCCGGAAAAAGGCGGCGGAGCTCGATGCTCGTCCTTATCGTCGCCGCCATCGTGATCGTCGCCGCGCTTGTCGGCTATTTTACCTACGTTTCGTTCTTCGCCGGCCGCGCGACAAATCCTTCGCTGCCAGCATCGCAATCGAACGCTGCACAGGCAGGCGCGGCGGGGGCGGGAACAGCGGGGACGGGAACGCCGCCGCCATCGTCCGCGCCTCCAGCCGCTTCCGGGCCTTCGACCGCATCCCAGGCCGCCGCGCCCGCCGGCCCTTTTACGCACGTTTCGCTCTTCATGAAACCGGCCGACCAGACGCTCGCCCTTACGCTCTCCTCCGGCGGGCCGGCGCAGACAGCGGCCGATCTGGAATCGTTCAACCAAAAGCTCACAGCGCTCCTCGCGGAGGCGAAGAAGTCCGCTGCGCTCATCGAGATCAACGTCGCCGGCACGGACGGGAATGGCGTGGCGGTCGGCGACATCCTCTCGGAGGAGAACGCGGCGGTTCTTGATCCGCAGTTCCTCGCCGCGCACTTCAGTCCCGACGCGACCTTCTTCATCTATCAAGACGCGAACGGTTTTTGGCCGGGCTACGTTCTCGCTCTTCAGCCGGGCGAGAACTGGCTGTACCTCGAAAACGATGTCGCAAAGCTGGAGTCGTCGCCCGCCATCGCGAATTTTTTTCTCACGGACGTCGGGTCGCCCGCGGCGAGCGGGTTTACGGATAGCACGGTGAACGGGACGGCGGTCCGGGTTCTTGCGTATCCGGGCGCGAATCCGCCCGCGGCGTTCGTCTACGGGTGGTACGGTTCCCGCCTCATCCTGAGCGCTTCGCGCGGCGGCTTCGCCGCCGCGCTCGCGCATCTTGCGGTGCAGTAACGCGAGCAAAGCCGCGCCGCCGCGCGCCGC
>CAZDJP010000022.1:0-1173 GCA_964505865.1 uncultured Candidatus Saccharibacteria bacterium | reverse complement strand
TTCGCCTCGGTCTTTTTCAACTCCTCCTTCAGCTTGTCCGTCACCGCATTCTTCACGGCGCCGAGCAGTTTTTTATCTTCTTTTAATTTCAGCCGCGCGGCATCGAACCCGACGCCGAGCTTCTCGCCTTCGAACGAGAACGTCGCGCCGGACTTTTTCACGATGCCGTGGTTCACGGCGGCGTTCAGGACGTCCGCTTCGTAGGAGATGCCCTCGCCGAACATGATGTCAAACTCCGCGAGCCGGAACGGCGGCGCCACCTTGTTCTTCACGACCTTCGCCTTCACGCGGTTGCCGACGATTGCGTCGCCCTTCTTCACTTGCGCGATGCGCCGGATGTCGATCCGCACGGATGCCGCGAATTTCAAAGCCAGCCCGCCCGGCGTCGTCTCCGGGTTGCCGAACATGATGCCGATCTTCATGCGGAGCTGGTTGATGAAAATGATCATCGTCTGGCCCTTCGCGGCCAAAGCGACGAGCTTGCGCAGGGCCTGCGCCATCATCCTCGCCTGCCGCCCCACGTGCTGTTCGCCCATTTCGCCTTCCAGTTCCGCGCGCGGCGTGAGCGCCGCGACCGAGTCAACGACGACGACGGAGATCATGCCGGACCGCACCAAACTGTCCAAAATATTGAGCGCCTCCTCGCCGTTGTCGGGCTGCGAGATGAGAAGGTCGTTCACGCGGACGCCGAGGCGCGCCGCGTACTCAGGGTCCATTGCGTGCTCCGCGTCAATGAACGCGCACTGGCCGCCCTGCTTTTGCGCTTGCGCGATGACGTTCAGGGCGAGCGTCGTTTTCCCGCTCCCTTCGGGGCCGTAGATCTCTATAATGCGTCCGCGGGGGAGGCCGCCGACCCCGAGCGCGAGATCCAACGAAAACGAACCCGTCGGCACGACGGCCACATCCGCATGGCTCACCTCGCCGAGCCGCATGATGGCGCCCTCGCCGTATTTTTCCTGGAGCGAGGAGAGGAGCGTGTCCAGGCCTTTGTTGGCCTCCGTTTTTTTCGCCGCTTCCTCTTTCGCTCCTTGCTTCTGCGCCGCCTTCTGTTCGGTCCTTTGCTCCGCTTTTTCTGCCGTTTTCTCCGCGACCGCCTCTTTTTTGATCGGCGCCATACGCCCATTATACCAGACGGCCGATAAAATTTATATTAAAAGGCCGCGGGCGCAGAGG
>CAZDJP010000021.1:0-7750 GCA_964505865.1 uncultured Candidatus Saccharibacteria bacterium | reverse complement strand
ATTAAAAACATAAAAAACTTTGTTTTGCGGTTGGTGTCATTGCGCTCTTTGCGGCCCCGCTGGCCTTTGCGAAACAGCCGATCGACGGCGTGTACGGTTATCCGCCTATCCATATTTATCATGGCAAAAGCGGCGTCCATGGCGAGGGCCATGGCCATGGGGGAGGCGGCGGCACGGTATCGCAGCCCACCGGCCTTTCGCCGCAAACCATTAAATCTGTCTATAACATTTCGGGGACCAGCACGGGCACCATCGCGCTCATTGACGCGTACGCCGATCCTAACATCCAGGGCGATTTGAACACCTTCGATGCGGAATACGGCCTGCCGGCGTGTGCCACTGGGTGCCTTGAGGTTCACCCGATGGCCCCGCGCCTACGCGGCAATACCGGCTGGGGGCTTGAAAAATCGCTGGACGTTGAATGGGCGCACGCGCTCGCGCCGGGCGCGCACATATTGCTCGTGGAAGCAAAATCCTCTAGTGGCAGCGACCTTCTCGCAGCGGTGAACTACGCCGCGCAACGTTCGGATGTCGTCGCCGTATCCATGAGCTGGGGCTCGAATGAATTTGCCGGCGAGCAATCATACGACTCGTATTTCACGAGCCCTCACGGCGCGGCGTTCTTTGCTGCGGCGGGGGATAGCGGCGCCGGCGCCGAGTGGCCGGCGGTTTCGCCGAACGTGACTGGCGTGGGCGGCACGACGCTCGCCTTGAACGCGTCCGGCACGGTTTCATCGGAGACCGCGTGGAGCGGCAGCGGCGGCGGATTGTCGGCGTACGAATTGGAACCGTCGTATCAACATGCCTACGACGTTCCGCAGGCGAACGGCATGCGCGCGACGCCCGATGTTTCTTTTGACGCAAACCCGAATTCCGGCGTTTCCGTCTACGACAGCTATGGCTATGGCGGGTGGCTGCAGGTGGGCGGCACCTCCGTCGGCGCTCCCAGCTGGGCCGCGATCCACGCAATCGGCGCGAACGCGGACAACCCGTCATTGTACGCCGATGCTGCAAACATGACGCTCTACGCGCTTGATTTCCGCGACATTACGGGCGGCACAAACGGTTCCTGCGGCTTCTACTGCACGGCGCAAACAGGCTACGATTACGTGACCGGCCTCGGGAGCCCGCTCACGACGGCGTTCTAAAAGGCGCCCTTGCCTCAATTCTGGCACGCTTCGCCCGTGGCATAGGGGCCGCTCGTGGCGTTCGGGTCGTAATAGCCGGTCGCGATGACGCAGCTCCAGGAGATCTGCGGCGCGCCGAGCTCCAGATCAATATCATTGCGGTCGGTCGCGATGCCCGCGAGCGTGACGCTCACGGTCGGGTTCACGCCGGCGACGCTCAGCTTATGGACGCCGAGCACCTCGACGGGGAGCATTTTTGCGTTTGCGGCGCCAACCGTGAGCGGCATGGAGAGGGTGATGCCCGTCCCGATATGGAGATACGAGGATGACGCAACGGCAGGGATGTTTTCAAGGTGGTAGTCAATATAATTGGCGGCATTCGCCGGATCCACGAGCCGCAGGACGAGCGGTCCGTACGCGGTGATGAGGCCGGCATACGAAACGGTGAACGTTTCCGAAAGCACGCTCACGGGCTTTGAGTCCTCGTTCGTGAAAACGAAGCCGCCGTCGTTTTCGTCGTTTGTGAGGTGCGTGTTCATGTTCGCGGGCGGGGAAGCGAAAAACTCGCCGAAGCCGGTCGCGAAGGTAAATGGCGCCGAGCGCGTGCGCTTGTCGCTGCCCGTAAGCGCCGTGAGCGATACCGTGCACGCGTAATCGGTCCGCACGGCGAAGAGCGGGTTCGCTTGGCCCATCGGCGGGGGATTGCAGTTGTAGTCGGCGGCAAACGGCGGAATGCCGTTCGTGCCGCCGATCGTCGCCGCGCCGTATTGCCACGAGAGGACGGTTGCTCCGCCGGAGACAACGTTGAACGTAAGCCCGTACGATCCGCCGATCCGCCGGACGAGCGTCGTCGTCGTGTGCGCAAGGACCTCGTCGGCGGTCGTGAACGTTGCCGTCCGTCGCGGCGCCGTCGTCGGTCGCGGCTGCGGCGACTGCGGCGGCGGGACGGTCGCGGCTGACGCGGACGCCGCTTTGACCGGCGCAACGGCGGCCTTCTCCGGTTTTTTAAGAAGGGTGACTTTCGGCAAGAGGCCGGGCGCGACCGCGGCGGTTGCGGTCGGCGCGAAAGTTATGGCCGCGGTACCCGCGATCGGCGGCACGGGCATGATGAGCGCCGCTTGCGCGACATTCTTGAGCGGCGCCGCGGCCGGCGGCGGCGGGACGAGGGCGACGGAGCGCGTGCCGCCGAAAAGGCTGATCCCAGCGGCCAGCGCAATGATAAAAAGCTCGGCGCCTTTATAGACCACGCCCATGAGGGCTGCCGTCATGCGAATGAGGATAACATATTTTTGCGCCGATGGCTATGTGTTATACTGGGAACATAAAGGCCGAGCATAAAAAAACTAGATCATGGCGAGGCAGGTAATCAAAAAAGGAGGAAAGCGGGAGCCGTTCCGCGCAGAGAAACTGAAGGGGTCCATCCGCGGCGCGTGCAAAGACGCGCGCCTCTCGGCAGTGCGCGCAAAGCGCGCCGTGGCGCAAATTTCCCGCCAGGTCCTGCGGTTCGCGGCAAAGCGGAAGACCGTGAAGGTCGCAACGTTGCGAAAGGAGGTACTGGCCGGATTGCGGAAGGCGGAACCGGCGGCGGCCAAGGCGTGGCTGCGGTATGAGCGGCGGCGCCGCGCGCGGAAGCGGCGATAGGGCGCCGTACGAAGAGAACGGATGAAGATCCAGAACGCGGACGGGCTCGCGGTGACGGCCGCGCGCCGCGACGTGCTCGCCATCGCGGAAGAGGGGCTCGCGTCGATCGATACGGAAAGGGTGATGCGCGGCATGATGCGCCTCGCGGGCGGGACGCTTTTTCTCGGGAACATCGACGTCAACCTCGCTCACGTCGGGCGCGTCGTTTTCATCGCCGTCGGCAAGTGCGCGGCGGCGGCGGCGCGGGTCGCGGAGGAAATCCTCGGCGACCGCATTGAGCGCGGCGTCGTCCTTGACATCCAAGAATGCCGCCCGTCAAAGCGCATTCAGGCGTTCTGCGGCACGCACCCGCTGCCCTCCGACGCGAACCTGCGCGCGACCGAGGCGATCGTCGCGGCGCTCGGCGGCCTCACGGAACGCGACCTTGCCGTTTTTGTCGTATCCGGCGGCGGCTCCACGCTGCTCTTCCTGCCGGAGGACCAGGCGAACCGCGAAGAAGTAAAGATCGTGGAAGAGCTTATGCGCGCCGGCGCGGATATCCGCGACATGAACGTCGTGCGGAAGCACCTCTCGCTCGCGCGCGGCGGCTACCTCGCGAAATACGCCTATCCCGCGCGCGTCGTTTCACTGCTCTTCAGCGACGTGCTTTCGGACGATATTTCCTTCATCGCATCGGGTCCCACGGTGCGCGATCTCACGACCGTGGAGGACGCGACGAAGATTCTGTTGAAGTTCAACGTCCAGCGCGTTTGCGGCATCGAAAACTGCGGCCTCGTTGAAACGCCGAAGGACGAAAAATATTTCGCGCGCGTGACGAACCTGCTCGCGGCCTCGAACCACGTCGCGCTCGACGCCATGAAAGCGAAGGCGGAATCGCTCGGTTTCCGCGCGGAGGTCCGCGGCACGGCATTGTCGGGCGAAGCGGACGACGTCGCGCGGAACGTCGCGGAAGCGCTCCACGGCGCGCCGCCGCGGTCGGCGCTCCTTTGGGGCGGCGAAACGACCGTGACGGTGGACGAGGCGGCCGCGAAAGGCGAGGGCGGACGCAACCTGGAGCTCTGCCTCTCGGGCCTGCGCTACGTAAAAGACGGCGAGGCGATCCTCTCGCTCGCCTCGGACGGCCGCGACCACGGCCCGTTCGCCGGCGCATTGTGTGATACAATGACAAAAAAGGCGGTTGCGGACGCGGGGTTTGACATTGAAGCCGTCATCCGCGAGCGGAACACCTACCCGCTCTTTCGGAAGGTCGGAAATTATCTCATGACGGGCGATACTGGTTCCAACGTATCAGACCTCGTCATCGCCCTGAAAGATTGAAATGCCGTTAAAAAAACATATTGTACGGTACGAACAAGTAGGGATAAAGGACGTCGGCCTCGTCGGCGGGAAGAATGCGTCGCTCGGCGAGATGATCAGGACGCTCGGGGCGAAAGGGGTGCCCGTGCCGTCGGGATTCGTCGTGACCGCCGAGGCATATTTCTATTTCCTGCGCAAAACCGGCCTCGACCAGTTCATTAAAACGACATTAAAGGGCCTCGATACGAAGGACCTGAAGGGCCTCGCCCGCCGCGGCAAGGCGATCCGCGAAGCGATGGTAAAAACCGAATTCCCGGGCGACCTGCGCGCCGCGATCCTGCGCGGCTACCGCGAATTGGAAAAGCGCTACGGCAAGGACGCCGATGTCGCCGTGCGGTCGTCCGCGACCGCCGAAGACCTGCCGACGGCGAGTTTCGCGGGGGAGCAGGAAAGCTACCTCGGCATCCGCGGCGGCGCGGATGTCTGCCGCGCGGTGCGCGCGACGATGGCGTCGCTTTTCACCGACCGCGCGATCTCCTATCGCGAAGACCGCGGATTCGGCCATTTCAAGATCGGCCTCTCGGCAGGCGTGCAGAAGATGGTGCGCTCCGACCGCGCCTGTTCCGGCGTCATGTTCTCGCTTGACACCGAGTCGGGATTCCCCGGCGTCGTCCTCATCAACGGCTCATGGGGGCTGGGCGAGATGATCGTGAAGGGCGAGGTGACGCCCGATGAGTTTTTCGTCTGGAAAGAAGGGCTCACGCGCGGCGTCGCGCACCCGATCATTGAAAAAAAGCTCGGCGTCAAGTTGCGGAAGATGGTATACGCGCGCGAACGGCGGCTGGAGCAGGCGAAGATCGTGCGGACGGCGCCCGCGGAACGCGATGTTTTCGTGCTTACCGACCGCGAGGTGGCGTCGCTCGCGCGCTGGGCGATGATCATTGAAAAGCACTACACCGACCATTACCGCAAATGGACGCCGATGGATATGGAGTGGGCGAAGGACGGCGCGACGGGAAAACTTTTCATCGTCCAGGCGCGGCCGGAGACGGTCCACGCCAGCCGGGATTTTTCCCAGTTGCGCGAATACGTCCCGCTCGAGAAGCGGCTGGCCGTCGCGACCGGCGCCTCCGTCGGCGCAAAGATCGCATCGGGCAAAGCGCGCGTGATCACCGACGCGAAGCGCATCGGCGATTTCAAGAAAGGCGAGGTGCTCGTGACGACGATGACCGATCCTGATTGGGAACCGATCATGAAGATCGCGGCGGCGATCGTGACGGACAAAGGCGGCCGCACGTCGCACGCGGCAATCGTGAGCCGCGAGCTCGGCATCCCGGCGGTCGTGGGCACCGAGAAGGCGACGCGCGCCATAAGGACCGGGGAAACGATCACGGTTGACACATCGGGCAGCGCTGGCCGCGTGTACCGCGGCGCGCTCAAGTTCAAAGTGGTGGAACACGACCTGAAGAAGATCCCGACGCCGAGAACGCACATCATGGTGAACGTGGCGATCCCGGACGACGCGTTCGCGGACTCGTTCCTGCCGAACCGCGGCGTCGGCCTCGCGCGCGAGGAGTTCATCATTGCGTCGAAGATGGGCCTGCATCCGATGGCGCTTCTCAATTTGAACAAGCAGGCGCCCGCGGTGCGCCGCGCGATCGAGGCGAAAATGCGCGGATGGCGCAACCCGAAGGAATATTACGTGGACAACCTCGCCTTCGGCATCGCGAAGATCGGCGCGGCATTCCATCCGCACCCCGTCATCGTCCGCTTCTCCGACTTCAAGACGAACGAGTACCGGACGCTCCTCGGCGGCGAGGCATACGAGCCGCGCGAGGAAAACCCGATGATCGGTTGGCGAGGCGCCTCGCGCTACTATGACCCGAAGTTCAAGCCGGCGTTCCTTCTGGAGGTGGCGGCGATCAGGAAGGTGCGCGAGGAAATGGGGCTCGCGAACGTGATCCCGATGGTGCCGTTCTGCCGGACGCCCGGGGAGGGGATGAAGGTGCAGGAAGCAATGGCGGAGGCGGGCTTGTTCACGAAATACACGCTCGGCGCCCGCGCCGGTGGCCGACGCGGCAGAGGAAAGAACGGCAAAGCCGTAACGCCGATCTATGTCATGTGCGAGATCCCGTCCAACGTGCTCGATGCCGACAAGTTCCTGGACATCTTCGACGGCATGTCCATCGGCTCCAACGACCTTACGCAGCTCACGATGGGCCTGGATCGCGATTCGGGCATCGTGACGAAGATCGCGAACGAAAAAAATCCGGCCGTGGAGCGGCTTGTCTCCGAGATCATCGCGAAGTGCCGCGCACGGAAGAAATACATCGGCATCTGCGGCCAAGGGCCGTCCGATTACCCGGACTTCGCGGAATTCCTCGTGACGCGGGGCATCGAGAGCATGTCGCTCAATCCGGACACCGTCATCCGCACGACCGTTGCGATCGCGAAAAAAGAGCGCGGGCTCAAGCGGCGATAAACCTCCATGCCGCGCATCCGGTCGCTCACGGCGCGCCCCATCCTTGACTCGCGTGGCGAGTGGACGGTGGAAGCCGCGCTTACGTTGAAAAACGGCGTGCGCGCCGCGGCATCGGTGCCGCAAGGCAAGAGCACCGGGTCGCATGAGGCAATGTCGCTTCCGGCGGCGGCGGCCGTCCGGAACATGAACCGCGTGATCGCGCCTTATTTACAACGCCACGCGCCGCGGAACCAGGCGGCGCTCGACGCCGCGCTCGCGGTGAAGCTCGGCGGCCCCAAAAAACTCGGCGCGAACGCCATGCTTGCGGTCTCGATCGCCTATGCCCGCGCCGAAGCCGCCGCGAAGCGCGCGCCGCTCTGGAAGCATATCGGCTCGCTCGCCGGATTCGCAGTTCCTCGCCGCCACCGTCCGCGCCTCTTTATCAACGTAGTGAACGGCGGGCTCCATGCGGGGAATAATCTGGCTTTTCAGGAATATTTAATCATCCCGCGGGCAACGACCATCCGCGAATCGGTTGCTATTGGGACGGCGCTGTACCGTTCGCTCGGCGACGCGCTCCGCCGCGCGAAAGGGCGCGGCGCTACGAACGTCGGCGACGAGGGCGGCTATGCGCCGGATTTCAAAGACAACAGCGAACCATTCCGGATCCTGCGGCGCACGGCGAAGAAACGGCATTTGGCGAAAAAGATTGACTTCGGGCTTGATGCGGCTGCGAGCGATGTTCGCGGATGGAGCGATGGCGAACTGGAAAGGGAGTACGCGACCCTGATCCGCGATTACGGACTCGCATATCTGGAGGATCCGTTCGGGGAGGAAAAATTCGGCAGTTTTGCGCGGCTCGCGGCGCGGTTCGGCGGGAAGCCGGAAGAAGGCGGAACGTTCGTCGCGGGAGACGACCTTACGACGACGAACGTCAGCCGCATGGAGATGGCGCACGCGGAGGGCAGCGTGAACGCCGTCATCATAAAACCCAACCAGATCGGCACGGTTACGGGCGCCCTGGACGCCGTCCGCGCGGCGCGGCGATACGGCTGGGCGGCCGTCGCCTCGCACCGGAGCGGCGAGACGGACGACGATTTCATCGCGGACTTCGCGTTCGGCGCGGGCGCCTACGGCCTCAAGCTCGGCGCTCCGGCGCGCGGCGAGCGGACCGCAAAATACAACCGGCTCTTGGAAATAGAAACTCGCGAGTTATAACGGTTCT
>CAZDJP010000020.1:0-8193 GCA_964505865.1 uncultured Candidatus Saccharibacteria bacterium | reverse complement strand
CGAGAGGAATCGAACCTCTATTACAAGATCCGCAATCTTGCGTCCTGTCCGTTGAACGACGAGGGCATGCCGCGCTCCGGCGCGCGCGAGCGTGGTTCTACCATACTAGAACCGGAGGAGTTTTTCAATGGAGTCGAGAAAGGTCTGCTCGTAAGGGACCTCGCGGAGGATGGTCTTCAGATTGGCGCGAAGTTCGGCGAGTTGCGGCTCGGGGATGAGGCATTTGAACGGCGTTTTAAGCTTGGCGTGGAACAGGAAGGCGATCTCGGCCCAGCCGTCGCCGACCGCGTCCACGCTCATGTTTTGGAATTCCTTGAAGGGATGGAATTTCCCGCCCTCGCCGGCGACCGCGATGCCCTGGGCGTTCGCGGTGAAGCGGAGGATGCGCGGCGGGCGGTTGCCCCAGACGATGAAGAGGATCTCGGCGACGACGACGAAAAAGCCGAAGAGGAAATTCCGCTGCCAGACGGCGAAGGCGATCACGGCGGCGGCGGCGATGATGGAGATCCAATACCAAGAAACCCCTTTTTCGCGGTATTCGTACTCCGGCGCCTCCCAGGTGATCTCGAAGTTTGCCATATCGCCATTGTAGCATGCCGGCGGGCGGCTTTTTGCCAGGCGGTTTTGCGGGTTCCACGGGAGCGTCCGGCCTGGCGCGCTATGCCTATGCTTTCGCCGCTGCGAGGGCGATGACGTGGGCCGCGCGGGCGCTCGCGAGCGCCCGCGCGGCCTCGAGGAGCGTGGCGCCGGTCGTCGTTACGTCGTCGATCAGGATGAAGCGCCCGCCCCGCGCCGCGGCCGCCGCGGCGCGGGGCGACGCGAAACAGCCGCGGACGTTCGCCATCCGTTCCGCAAACCCCGTAGTTTCCGTTTGCGGCGCGGCGTGGCGCGGGCGGACGATGGCATCCGCCGGCGCGCGCGGCAGCGCGAGGCGCCGCGCGAAGGATGCGGCGATGAGTTCCGCCTGGTTGAATCCGCGCATGCGGAGCCGCGCGCGCGAGAGCGGCACCGCGAGGACGGCGTATCCCGCGAGGCGCCGCCGGAAGGGAAGCGCGTACGCGGCGAGGAGGTCCGCGATCGGCTCCGCGGCGGCGCGGATGCCGCGGAACTTGAGCGCATGGATGAGCGCCGCGAGCGCGGGCGTCCCGTAGCTCGCCGCGGCGCCGATAAAATACGGGAAGGCCGGCGCCCCGCTGCCGCCGGCAATGAAGAAAGAGCGGCCGGCGAACGGCGCCCGCAGAACCGCGATCGTTTTGAAGCACGGCTCGCAAACCGCGCCCGCGCGCAGCATGGCTCCGCACGCGGCGCACCGCCGCGGGAAAATGACGGAGATGATGGCCTCCCGATCCATGCTATGATGATGGAACAGAAGCCGTTAAATTTCCCTAAAAAGAGCACGGAACCATGGCAAGCTCATATCTCGGGGTGGATATCGGCACGACCTCCATCAAGGCGGTGGAGGTGCGGGGCGGGAGGGAGAAGCCGCAGGTCGTGAACTACGGCATCTTGGAGTCAAGCGGCTACCTTTCGCGGGCGAACCAAGCGCTCCAGACGAGCGGGCTGAAGCTCTTCGAATCGGGCACGACGGACCTCCTGAAGACCCTCATGGCCCAGATGGGAACAACGACAAAAGAGGCGGTCGCCTCGCTTGCGCCATTCTCCGTTTTCACGATCGCGCTGGATTTCCCGCAGATGGGGCCAAAGGAGATCGAGAAAGCGATGATCTACCAGGCGAAACAGTACGTGCCGCTGCCGCTCTCGGAGGTGGCGCTTGATTGGCTGAAGGTCGCCGAATATACGGACGAGCGCGGCATTGCGCACCAGAAGATCCTCCTCATCTCGGTCCCGCAGGAGCAGATCCGGAAATATCAGCGCATGTTCAAAGCGGCCGGACTCGCGCTCCGGGCGCTCGAGATCGAAAGCTTGAGCATTGCCCGTATCTTCGGCGACGATCCGACGCCGACCTTGGTCATTGACATCGGCAGCCGCTCCACGAACGCGGTGTTCTTGGAAGGAGGGAGGTTCCTCTGGAGCGCGCAGGGCGATTTCGCGTCCGCATCGCTCACGCATGCCTTGGCGGAGAGCTTGAGCATCAACCCCCTGCGGGCCGAGGAGCTCAAGAAGGAGCGCGGCATCCTCGGCGAGGGACCGAGCCGCGAACTGTCCACAATAATGCTGCCGATCGTTGATGCTATAATTAATGAGGTGAAAAAGGCGCAGTATACGTACGCCGCGCAGTTCCCTTCGGCGAAAAAGATCGAACGGATCCTCCTCGCGGGCGGCGGGGCGGACCTCCTTGGCATTGGACCGTACTTCGGGCGCGAATTCGGGATCCCGGTCGTGAAAGCAACCCCCTTCAACCGCTTCGCATACGACCCGGCGATCGCCCCGCTCATCGCGGAATTGAACCCAATGATGAGCGTGGCGCTCGGCCTCGGCATGAAAGAATTCCTCTAACATACCCCCATGGCCCTTCCCGAACAAGTACTTGAACGTTTGAGCCGCGAACCACCGCAGACGCCGGGATGGTCCGCGGGCCTGTTGCTCTTCTCCGGCGGACTCCTCTTCGTCGCGGTCGCGGTATACATCGGCCTCCTCTTCGGATATGAACCGTATGTGAGCAGCCAGATCGATGCTTTGAATGTTCAGATGAACACGCTCGCGAAATTGGTTTCGCCGTCGGACGAGGCGCAGCTTGTTGCGCTCTATTCCGAGTCAGCGAATCTTGAGCAGGTGCTTGCAAACCATGTGACGCTTTCTTCCTTCTTCGCATGGCTGGAGAAGAATACCGAAGCAAATGTCTATTACACGAGTTTCGGATTCTCGTCCGGCGACCAGATTGCTCTGGAGGGGAGCGCGGCGAGCGAGGCGGACGTGAACCAGCAAATGGCGATCTTTGAGGTGGCGCCCGAGGTGAAGTCGGTCGCCCTCTCGTCGGTTTCCCTGAACAGCCAGAACGGGACATGGCGCTTCGCTGCGACGCTCGTCATGAACGCGCTGTCTCCGCCGACGCAATGAAACAAAGTTCAAAACGGTTCCTAAGTCTTGTCATTTCCGCTGCGTTCGTCGTCGCGGCGCTTATCGTCTTTTTTGACCTTGTCCAGCCGATCTACGGAGATCTGGAGACGCTCAAGGGCCAGCAGTTGAGCGTCGAACAGAACCTTGCGAACGAGAAGACCGTCGTGAGCCAGATCCAAGGGCTCCTGTCGCAATATGAGAGCGGCGGGATCCCGACGAGTACGCTCGCGCTCGCCTTGCCGTCCGGGCCGGACGTCGCGGGAGCCCTCGCACAGGTCTACGGCATTGCGGAAGCAAGCGGCATCGCCATCCAGTCGGTGAATGTTTCTTCCCCAGCGGCGCGGCTGCAGACCGCCGCCGCGGCGGGCGCGGGCCTCAAGCCTATGGGGTCGTTCTCGCTCCAAGTCGCCGCCTCCGGGAGCTATGAGGCGCTCAAGAATTTCCTTACGGAGCTTGAGACGAACATCCGCATATTCGATGTCACGTCGCTTGCCATCCAGCCCGTCGGAGGCGCAACGGGCGCGAAGGGGGCGATACCGACGCCGGACAGCTTTACCTACAACATCGCGGTGAACACCTATTACCAGCTTCCCTAACACCATGGCCATCATCATTGAAGAAGAAGGGAACAAAATGAATGTCGTCCACCTCGTTGGCTGGCTTGTCTTTTTCGCCGTCGTGGTCGTCGCGGCCTATTATCTTTTCTTTGCGTCGCCGCAGCTCATCGTCGTTCCTCCGCCGAATGGCTATGAAAACATCGCGCCGATCGCGGGATACACCATTCAGCCACAGGATGTGCTCCAGAGCCCCGCCTTCCAAGCTCTGAAGCAGCCGCCGTTCCCGCTGCCATCGCCTTCAGGTCCCGCCGTCGGTCGCTCAAATCCCTTCGTCGCGCCGTAGGATCCGCAGGATCCGCGCCTGCGCCGCCGCTCCCGTGGTACACTGAAGGGGATCATCATGACCTCCGAGGAGCTACTCGCCGCATTGCAGAAGAAGGGGCTTGTGGATGAAAACCGCGCGAAGCGGCTCCAGCGCGACGCCATCGCGAGCGGCGGCGACGTGGAGTCGACCATATGGAAACAACGGGCGGCGGACGACGAGAAAGTCGCGGAGACGAAGAGCGAGCTCCTCAACGTTCCCTATAAGAAGGTCTCCGCGGATGATATTGACGCGAAGCTCCTCCAGTTGGTGCCGGAGGAGACGGCGCGGACCTATGGCACGGCGCCGATTTCCTTGAAGGACGATCTTCTCGTCGTCGGCATGCTCCACCCCGACGATCCGAAAGCGCAGGACGCCTTGAAGTTCATCGCGCGCCAGAACCACGTGAACCTTGGCGTATATTTGATCGGTTACGGCGACTGGGAGGCGGTGCTCAGGAAATATTCGCCGTACCGCGCGGAGATCGCAAAAGCGGTCCGAGCGGTCGCCGGCGCCGAGGGCGGCGGCGCGCAGCGGATCGTAAGCCTGGAGGAAGGCGGCGGGAACGAGGATGCGCCCGTGATCAAGATCGTCGCGGACACCTTCCGCGAAGCGGTGGAGAGCAAGGCCTCTGACATCCATATCGAGCCGCAGCAGGGCTCGCTCCGCATCCGCCTGCGGAATGAGGGCGACCTCCACGAGGTGGCGTCCCTGCCCGCGGAGCTCGCGCAGCCGATCGTCTCGCGCGTGAAGGTCATCTCCAACCTGAAGATCGATGAGACGCGCATCCCGCAGGATGGCCGCTTCCGCGCGAAAATATTTGACCGCGACATTGATTTCCGCGTCGCGACCTTCCCGACGCCCCTCGGGGAGAAAGTGGCGATCCGCGTCCTTGATCCGCAGAACGGCCTGAAGAACTTCGATGACCTGCCGCTCCGCTACGGCAACTTGGAAGCGGTGAAGGAGGGACTCGCGCGGCCTTACGGCATGGTGCTCGTGACGGGCCCCACGGGTTCCGGCAAGACGACATCGCTCTACGCGTTCCTCCAGCGCTTGAACAGCGAGGAGGTGAACATCGTGAGCCTGGAGGATCCGGTGGAATATTTCGTCGCAGGCGCGAACCAGTCGCAGGTGCGGCCGGAGATCGGCTACGATTTCGCTTCGGGCCTCCGCCAGATCCTGCGCCAAGACCCCGACATCATCATGGTCGGCGAGATCCGCGACAACGAGACGGCGGGGCTCGCCGTGCAGGCGGCGCTCACGGGCCATGTCGTCCTGAGCACCCTCCACACGAACAACGCCGCGGGCGTCATCCCGCGGCTCATCGACATGAAAGTGGAGCCGTTCCTCCTGCCGGTGTCGCTTAATCTAATGATGTCGCAGCGGCTCGTGGGACAGCTTTGCCCCGATTGCAAGTTTGAGGAGCAGCCGCCGGCGGACCTCGAGCGCGCGATCGAGCGGGCGCTTGAAGGCGTAAAACCGGGATTTACCGCCAAATATCAGAAGCCGTACAAGGTCTGGCACACGAAGGGTTGCGCCACCTGCAAGGGGAAGGGGATCGTGGATCGGACGCCGATCTACGAAGTGTTCCGCATGACGCCGGAACTCGGCGAGATCGTCGCGGCCGGCGCGACCCCCCAGAAGATCGCCGCCGAGGCGAAGCGGCAGGGGATGGTCACCCTGCGGCAGGACGGCGTGATGAAGGCGCTCGACGGCATCGTGTCCATGGAGGAGATCATGCGGGAGACGGAGGAGATGTGATAGAATCAAACCAATGGCGGACGATTATCGCGCAAGATTAAACGAACTCCTCACGGCGACCGCGAAGCAGAACGCGTCGGACCTGCACCTCGCCGTGGGGCGGCGGCCGACGCTCCGCATCGACGGGGTACTCGTGCCGCTCCAGAAGGAACCCATCATGACGCCCGAGGCGGCGGAAGGGATCATGGGCGCCCTCCTTACGAACGAGCAGCGACAGAAGCTTCTCGCCGATCGACAGATCGACTTCGCCTACAGTTTTGAGGATAAGGCGCGTTTCCGCATTAACGTATACTTCCAACGCGGCTATCTCGCGGCGGCGCTCCGCCTCGTTCCCGCGCGCATCCGGACGATCGAGGAGCTGAATTTGCCTCCGCTCCTCCATGATTTCAGCAAGCTCTCGCAGGGATTCGTCCTCATCGTCGGTCCGGCTGGCCACGGAAAATCTTCCACGCTCGCAGCGGTCCTTGATGAGGTGAATCACACCCGTTCGGATCATATCATTACCATCGAAGATCCGGTGGAATATCTCTTCACGCAGGACAAATGCATCGTGTCCCAGCGCGAGGTGGGAAGCGATACGAAAAGTTTCCACGCCGCCTTGCGCACCGTCCTGCGGCAGGATCCGGACGTCGTCATGATCGGCGAGATGCGCGACACGGTGTCCATCGCGACGGCAATGACGGCGGCGGAAACCGGCCACTTGGTGCTCTCCACGCTCCATACGAACTCCGCCTCGCAGACCATCGACCGCGTCATTGACTCCTTCCCGGCCGAACAGCAGGGCCAGGTAACGTCCCAGCTCGCGGCCACGCTCGTTGCCATTGCCTCCGAACGGCTCCTCCCGCGCATTTCGGGCGGCCGCATCCCGGCGATGGAGCTCATGATCGTGAACCCCGCGATCCGCAACCTCATCCGCGAGCGCAAGACCTACCAGATCGACCTCGTGATCGAGACGTCCATGCAGGAGGGGATGGTGACGTTGAACCGCTCGCTTGCGAACCTTGTGAAGAACAGAGAGGTAACATTGGAGAACGCGGAGCTCTACTCGCTGAACCCGGCGGAACTCAGGATCCTTTTGGAGCGGACGTAGCGCGCCCCCTATGAGGTTCCATTATCAGGCAAAAAACAAGGAAGGCGAAACGCAAGTGGGACTTGTGGAGGCGGGGAGTCGCGATGAGGCGGTCGCCATCCTCGCGGGGCACGACTTGTTCGTCCTCTCCGTCGAATCAGCGGAACAGCAAGGGATCGCCGACCGGGTGAGCGCTTTCCTGAACCGCGTGCGGCGCAAGGACATGGTGGTTTTCACGCGCCAGCTTGCCACCCTCCTTGAAGCGCGGCTTCCCCTGAACGATGCCTTGAAGACGCTCCGCGACCAGACCCAGAACAAGGTCCTGAAAGAAGCGATCATTCAGATAACCGAGGATATCGATGCCGGCCTCTCGTTATCGCAAGCCATGGGGCGGCAGGGAACGGTCTTTCCCAGTTTCTACATCGAAATGGTTCGGGCTGCGGAGGTGACGGGGAATTTGAACGAAATTGCCGGCTTCCTCGCCGACTACGCCGAAAAAGAAGGCACGCTCGCCGGCAAGGTATCATCGGCGCTCATCTATCCCGCCATCGTCCTCGCGCTCTTCGTCGTGGTCGCCATCATCCTCCTCACCGTCGTGTTTCCTTCCATCGGCACCGTCTTCGCGGAGAACGGCGTCTCGCTCCCGTGGTACACGCAAGCGCTTCTTTCCATCGGCGGGTTCGTAGGCAGATGGTGGTTTGTGATTGTGGGAGCGCTTTTCGTCCTCGTGCTCACCACCATGAATTACGTGAACACCGTGGAAGGGCACGCGGAAGTGGACGAGGGGAAGATCCGTTTGCCCATCGTGAAAAAGGTATTCGTCCCCATCATCATGTCGCGGTTCGGGAACGCGGCGGCGCTCCTCGTCCATGGCGGCATCCCGATCGCGCAATCATTGGAGATCATCGGCGACATGGTAGGGAACGTCCTCTATAAGGACGTCATCCATGGCGTTGCGGAAGATGTGCGGCAAGGGCGGCTCCTCTCGGAGAGCATTGCCGCACAACCGACGTTTTTCCCGCCGCTCGTCTGGCAAATGGTCGCGGTGGGCGAGACGACCGGAAAAACGGAGGACATGTTCCGGCGCCTCGCTGCAATCTATACTCGCGAGGCGGACGAGGTGACGGCGAATCTCGTGGACCTCATCCAGCCGGTCCTTATGATCGGGATGGGGCTCTTGGTCGGCCTCCTTTTCGCTTCCATCCTTATCCCCATTTACAGTCTGACGGCCAACATCCACTAATGTGGTATGCTGAAAGGACAATAAAAAGGTCGAGCTTATTTTATCAAAGCGAATGACTAACGGAAAAAAGGGTTTTACCCTTATCGAGATCCTGATCGTTGTCGCGATCATCGCCATATTGGCATCGGTTGTCCTTGTCGGCCTCGGTCCCACCCAGCAGGCGGGCCGCGACGCGCGTCGGCTG
>CAZDJP010000019.1:0-8281 GCA_964505865.1 uncultured Candidatus Saccharibacteria bacterium | reverse complement strand
TTTTGCTGGCCATTTCTTGGAAATAGGTTCTGACGTCCTCCACCCAGGCACCCAAAAACTACTTCTCTCTCCTCTCCGCGATCCGGTACCCTTCCAAAATTGCATCGCAAACGAGTTCCTCCAGTAGCGTAAGATCGTCCTTCGTCTGTGCCTTATTGAGATAGGTAATGTAGCGCCTCCGGTCTTCCTGCAAAATGACGGCGGGCGGGAGATCATGCTTGAGCGCCATGGCGTGCATAAGGAGCCGCCCGATGCGGCCGTTGCCGCCTCCGAACGGGTGGATCGTTTCGAATCGTGCGTGGATGTCCGCAATATGCCGGATTGGATTTGCTACATCCCTGCGGGCATCGGCAAGTAACGCCTTCATCAAATCGGGGACTTTTACGAAATTCGCCGTCGGAACGTTCGCGCCCGCGATGCGCACCCCGTGATTGCGATATCCTCCGGCATCCGGACGTATGGCGTTCATCAAGATGCCGTGCAGTTTCATGACCAGCGCTTCTGTGACCAGCCCCTTTTCTATGTAGCCGAAAAGGTGTTCCAAAGCGGCTTGATGATTTTTCACTTCAAGCTGTTCGATGATGCTCTTGTTCGGCAATGCCGCGTTCTGGAACATGATCGCCGCCGTTTCGCCTTCAGATAAGGTGCTCCCCTCAATGCAATTCGAGTGATAGGTCAGCGCAAGAGAGAACTCGTCGCGGATGTCCGGATTGTCCGTGATGCGCTTTAGGATATGCGGACGTTCTTTTTTCTTCTTATGGATAATCTCTTGTTTCGCCGCAAGGACGTTTTCCGGCACGCGCTTCTCGCCGGAATATTCCCCGTACAGTTCATCGATCTTCTCGAGTGCCCCGGGACGCGGCGTTGCCCGCTCATTCACCCATCGGTTGAGCGCCGCGAAGGTGACCCCGAGGCGGTCTGCCAGTTGGGCTTGCGTCATCCCCGAGAATTCCATAATAAGCCGTAATTTCTGCTTTGTGGTCATGATGCCATGATAATAAACTATATATAGTTATGTATTTGTGCGCCAGCCAGACAGGTTCTGATCCAGCATTGAAAATCAAATCAAAAACAAAAAGCGCGCCATTGTTGACGCGCCAGGATTCACCTCCATCCCAAAGGAGCTTTCTGTTTGATACCGGAGATTGAAGGCCCTCCGTCCCAGTCAAAAGCACAAATAGTCTGGGTTGCCCGCCCGACTTCCTCCACCCAGGCACCCCAATAGTTGCGCTCCGCTTACTTATGCCTCCCGGCGAAATGCACGTGGATGAACTGGTCCAGGCCGAGGTAGCCGCCGGCGTCCGCGAAGAGGAGGACGAGGAAGGCGGCCGCAACGAGGACGGCGTCGTTCGCGAACTCCGCGAAATTGAGGGGCGAGAGCGTGACGCTCGGCGCGTAGCTCATGAGCGCGATCGCGATGCCCGCGACGGAGGCGAGGCGTGTCGCGAGGCCGAGGAGAAGGCACGCGCCGATTGCGAGGAACGCCCAGCCGAAGGCCGTATGGAGCGGCGAACCGACGAAAGCGGCGCCGACCCACGCATAGAGGTCGCCGAGCGACCGGCTGCCGAGCTCGCGCCATAAGGGCTGGTTGAAGAGGGCGCTCCAGCCGAGATAGAAGAAGTTCAGGCCCATTGCGATGCGCAGGAGGAAGACCGCGAGGCGGACGGAATGGGGAAGGCGCGAGCCGTTCATGGTGTTGCTATAATTATATAATAACCGTCGCGCGTCCGGTGCGCGCGCAGCTCTCATGGAAACCCGCATGGAGAACCACAAGAAGCATTCGCTCGGGCGGCGGGCATTCCTCGTTTTTTTTGCGCGACGGATCAGGTGGCCGCTCTTTCTCTTCGCGCTCGCGTGGGCAACATGGTACGGCGAGCGGTGGGTGCCCGCGGGAAGCGCGGCGTTGCTTTGGGCGGACTTCGCGGCGAAGGTCGTCCTTCTCACCGCGCTCGTCTATCTCCTCATCATCGTCCTTCTCACCTATATGATCTACCGCGCCCATACCTACATGTTCACGGAGGAGGCGTTCATGATGGCGAGCGGCGTCGCGACGCGGAACGAGGTCGCGGCGCTTTATCACCAGATCCAGAACGTGAACATCAACCGGTCGCCGACCGACCGGCTCCTCGGCGTGAGCCAGATCGTTATCTTCATGACCGGTTCCGACCGCGGCGATGTGGGCCATACGCGGCTTGTCCTGCCGGCGTTGAGCAAGGCGAAGGCGAAGCTTGTCCAGCGGGAGCTCCTCGCCCGTGCGCGCCGCCACATGGCGCCTGCGCCGCCGCCGCCGCAGGCGGAGGAATAGCGGCGTTTCGCGCCGCGGTTTGCGCGCCGCCTTGGGCTTGCCCGGCGCGCAATTCGGCGATAAGATAGTGGACATCGTGAAACGCCGCCGCGAACAGATGCCGGATGATGGTTGGATGGACAAAGCGAACACCGAGTTCGCCGAGGCAAGCCGCGAAGCCAAAGGGGATCCGTCCTATAGGGTGGAGGGACTGGCCGGCGGATCCGCCGAGCGTCCGGGCGAGCGCGGCGTGCCGCTGCAGGAAGGCGAGAAGTTCTATTATTGTCCCGATTGTTGGGCGCAGTTCCATCAACGGGTCAAATGCAAAGAGAGGTTTCCGCGGACCTGGCAGGATTTCGGCGGCGGCAACATGCATTGCTACCGCGGCCATCAATGGGGTTTTGACATCAAAACGAACACGATAGTTGACATCCAGCAAAAATTTGATTTCGAATGAACATTTCCATCATCGCCGCGATGGACGAGGGGCGCGTGATCGGCGCGAACGGGAAGATCCCGTGGCACCTCTCCGCCGACCTTCGCCGGTTCAAGGAGCTTACGACCGGCCATCCGGTTGTTATGGGGCGGAAAACGTTCGAGTCGCTCGGGTCAAAGCCGCTCCCCGGCCGCACGAACATCGTTATCACGCATGAGGCGGAATACGCGGCGCCGGCTGGCGTGGCGGTCGCGACCTCGCTCCACGACGCCCTGCGCGCGGCGGAGAGCGGCGCGATGGGTGAGGCGGGCGACGTTTTCGTCATCGGTGGAGAGCAGGTTTATCGCCTCGCGTTGCCAGTCGCCCGGAAGCTCTATTTGACCAAAGTGCACGGCGCGTTCGAAGGCGACGCGCATTTCCCGGAGTTCAGCGAAGGAGAGAGCGGCGAGTGGCGGCTCGTGAGATCCGAGCCGCATGCGAAGGACGAAAAGAACCCGCTGGATTACGATTTCTTAACGTACGAAAAGAAATAGGCGCGCGCCTAACTTTTCTTTTGCACGTATTTTTTCCAGGAATCCGTAACTAAGCCGCCGACGGGCGCAAGTTCTGCTTTGATGGGTGGATGGGGATCGTACCCGTCGAGCTTCACGAGTTCCGGTTTGAAGTCGTCAATGGTCGCGACGGCGGGATCGAGCGTGACGGTCGGGAACTGCCTCGGCTCGCGCGCGAGCTGTTCTTTCACCGCGTCAAAGTGGTTTTCGTAGATGTGGACGTCGCCGAACGTGTGGATGAACTCGCCCGGCTCGTTCCCGGTCGCGCGCGCGAGGATGATCGTGAGGAGCGCGTAGCTCGCGATGTTGAACGGCACGCCGAGGAAGATGTCCGCCGAGCGCTGGTAGAGATGGAGCGAGAGGCGCCCGTTTTTCACGTTCGCTTGGTAGAGATTGTGGCAGACGGGGAAGCGCGCGGCTTCGTCCGGCAGCGCCATTTCATAGAGATACTCGGGGTTCCATGAGGTCACGAGCGCGTTGTGGGCGTCGGGGTCTTTGCGCAGATCGTCCACGAGCCACCGGACTTGGTCTATCGTCCGGCCGCCCTTCGCCGGCCATCGCCGCCAGAACTCGCCGTAGATATGGCGCAGCTCGCCGTGCTCCCGCGCGAATGCCGCGTCGCCCGCGATCTTCGCGATGAATTCCTCTTTCGTCATCGCGGGCGCCGCGCCCTTTTCCATTTTCTCCAGGTAGATGCGGTATGGATAGTCGTCCCAAATGTGGACGTTCGCGTCCACGAGGTATTTTATGTTGGACTGCCCGGAGAGGAACCACGCGAGCTCATAGACGATGCCTTTCCAATACACTTTTTTCGTCGTGAGGAGCGGGAACCCCTGCGCGAGGTCGAACCGCATCTGCCGCCCGAAGACGCTAAACGTATGGTCGCCGGTGCCCTTGTCCTCCTGCTTCACGCCGTGGTCCAGAATGTCGCGGAGGAGGTCAAGGTATTGGTATTCAGGGTGGCGGTTCGCGGCGTCCATGCGCGGGTTGTTACGTCTTACTCTATTACGAAAATTTTCTCCGTGCCGTAGTATTCCGGCCAGTGGGCGTTGTAATGGGCGAACATCCGCGAGAGGCGGGCTTGGTCAAGCTCTTCCACGTTCAGGTCGGCCATCAGTTTGCGGAGACGGGCTTTCGTCGCCTCGGCGCGCGACGGATCATTTTCCATCATTTCGAACTCGGCGAGATAGCCATAGCCGGCGTTCCGGTCGATCGTCACGTTCGCGCCGGCGCAGCGGTACTCCTGCCGTTCGCGCGACCATTTTGCCTGATACGTAAAGCCGGCGTCCAAGAGCGCCTTGTCCAATTGTTCCAGCGGCGCGTCCGCCTTGCTTTCAAGCTCGCGGCGGGCAGTGCCGTTCGCGCTCGTCGTGTCGTCGATCGACGCCTTGAGGACGAGCGATACCGTTCCGTCAGCGTCGCGTGTCCGAAGCGAAAAGTCCTTCGCCTTTTCTGCGAGCTCCACGAATGCTTTCCGTTCTTTTTCGCTCGTGAGGACCTTCGCGGCCGCCCGGAAGTCGCCGCGGCCCTCAAAATAATGGTTGAGCTGGCGGTGCGCGCCGAGCGCCTGGAGCGAGGGGTCAAGTTTTTTCATCCGCGCTTCAAGGCGCTCCGCGTTCTCGCGGCTCCCCAAGAGCGACTTTATCTCAATTTCGTACATTGAGCTTCGAGGCGGCCGGTTTTTTCTGGCCGGCGTACTTGTTGTTCTTCTTTAGATGATACGGCGTCTCGGTTTTACTGCTGAGTTCTTCAAACGTGAACGCGCAGACGCGCATGCCGGGATAGAGGAGCACCGGCACGACGCCGAGATTGCCGAGCTCCATGACGGGCTTGCCGCGCCAGCCGGGATCGAACACCGATGCCGTGCCGTGCACGATGACGCCAAGCCGGCCGAGCGAACTTCTGCCCTCAATGCGCCCGACGAGGTCGTCCGCGATCTCCAACCATTCGAGCGTCGTCGCGAGCACGAGGTCGTGCGGCTGGAGGACGAGCGGCTCTTTTTCGGAGAGCGTGACGGTTTCCATCATCCGCTCCGCGTTCTGCGGGTCGCGGAGGTCCACGTGGGAGATCTTGGATTTGCGGAAGATCCGCGCCTCGTTGCCGAGCCGGAGGTCGAGCGAGCAGGAACCGAGCTGCGCTGCGAGGTCCGGCGGCGGCGTCACCTTGATGCGGCCCTCCGCGAGCGCCTTTTTGATGTCGCGGTCGGAGAGGATCATTAGGGGTGATTGTATCGCGGGCGGCGGCGCGGAACAACCGGAAATGTGTACAGGGGGTGCATTCGGGGATAGAATGGACGCATGGAATATCCGTCTTTGGAAAAAAGCGACCCGGCGGTCTATGAGATAGTAAAACGCGAAGAACGCCGGCAAAAAGAGGGCATCGAACTCATCGCGAGCGAGAATTATGTTTCGCGCGCGGTCTTGGAGGCGATGGGGTCGGTCCTCACGAACAAGTACAGCGAAGGATATCCGGGGAAGCGTTATTACGGCGGGAACGAGGTCGTTGACGAGGCGGAAAACTTGGCCGTCGCGCGGGCAAAAGAGCTCTTCGGCGCCGAGCACGTAAACGTGCAGCCGCTCTCCGGGTCGCCGGCGAACCTCGCCGTTTACATGGCGCTCCTCCAGCCGGGCGACAAGGTGCTCGGTTTTTCGCTTGACCAAGGCGGCCATCTCTCGCACGGGCATCCTTTGAACTTTTCCGGCAAGCTGTACGCGATCGTCCCGTATTTCGTGAAGCGCGACACCGAGGTGATCGACATGGACGAAGTGGAGGCGATTGCGGCGCGCGAGAGGCCGAAAATGATCCTCGCCGGATTCTCCGCCTACTCGCGCTCTTTGGAATGGCGGCGCTTCCGCGAGATCGCCGACAAGGTAGGCGCGTTCCTCTTCGCGGACATCGCGCACATCGCGGGGCTCATCGCCGGGAAGCAGCTCGAGAACCCGGTGCCGCTCTGCGACGTCGTGTCCACGACGACGCATAAGACGCTCCGCGGGCCGCGCGGGGCGATGATCATGTGCAAGGAAAAGTTCGCCGCCGCGATAGACAAGACGGTCTTTCCGGGCGTCCAGGGCGGCCCGCACGACCATATCACCGCGGCGAAAGCGGTGGCCTGCGGCGAGGCGCTCCGGCCGGATTTTGCGGAATATTCTCGGCAGACGATCGCGAACGCGCGGGCGCTCGCCGCCGCTTTGCAGGCCAAGGGTTACCGGATCATCTCCGGCGGCACGGACAACCATCTCATGCTCGTGGATATTTTCGGCAGCAGGAACATCACCGGCAAGGAAGCGGAAAAGGTTTTGGAACGCGTTGGGATCTCCATCAACAAAAACATGATACCGTTCGACCCGCGGAAGCCGCTCGATCCGTCCGGCATCCGCCTCGGGACGCCCGCGCTCACGACGCGCGGCTGCCGCGAGGGTGACATGCAAACCGTTGCCGACCTGATGGACGAGGCACTCGGCGCGCGCGCGGACGACACGAAGCTTGCGGCGGTGGAAGAGAAGGTGAAGATATTTGCCTTGCGGTTCCCCGTGCCGGCGATCGATTGAACGACCATCAACCATGATCATTGACGGGAAGGCGATCGCGGCGGGCATCATCGAGCGGCTCAAGCGCCTGCCGAAACCGGAGCGATTTTTCGGCGCGGCGCTCGTGGGCGACGATCCGGCGTCGCTCAATTTTTTGAAACAAAAAGAGCGCGTTGCGCGCGAGCTCGGCATTGAGTTCCGCCTCTACGAGCTGCCGGTCGCGATGGCGACCGACGACCTGCGCGCTGAGGTCGGGCGTCTCGCGCGGCCGAAGAACTGCGGGGGCTTTATCGTCCAGCTGCCGCTGCCGGAAAGCGTGAGCCGCCACTATGTTTTGAACGCCATTCCGCGTGGAAAAGATGCCGATTTTCTGAGCGAGGCGGCGCTCGGGGCATTCTACACCGGCCGCAGCCGCGCCATGCCGCCCGCGGCGGGGACGGTGGCGGAGATCCTCAAGCTTGAACGGCGCGACCTGCGCGATCTCACGGTCGCCATGGTCGGCGCGGGGTTTCTCATCGGCAAGCCGGTTGGCTTCTGGTTACAGAACCGCGTGGCCGAACTCGTCGTTCTGGACAGCTCGGTGCGCGACCTCCACGCGCGGCTCGCGAACGCGGACATCGTGATAAGCGGCGCGGGGCATCCGGCGCTCTTCGGCGCGGAGCATCTCCGCGAAGGCGCCGTCGTGATAGACTTCGGCTTCAGCCGCAACGTCGAAGGCAAGCTCGCCGGCGACTTTGATCCCGCGGGCGCCGACGCGCGCGGCATCCATTACACGAAGACGCCCGGTGGCACCGGCCCCGTCCTCGTCGCGAAATTGTTTGAGAATTTTTACACGCTCGCCGGCGCGAAACTATGATTTCTTCCCGCGCGCCGATGCCGCGGAGGCCGGCGCGGGATAGACGATCTGTCCGCGGCGCACCCTGAGGAACGGCGTGTAGCGGTGCTCGCGCGGCTTCGCGCCGGCGCTTATGATATGGAAGACGCGCACGCCGCGCTTCTTGAGCGCGTCCGCGACGAGCGACCGATGGCAGCGCCACGGCACCGCCTCGGCGCACATGATGGCGGCCGGCCGCGCATTCCCGCGCGCGCCGGCGGACGGGCGCAGGACGGACCGAGGGCGCCGTCTGGATCGCTCTCGCGCGGCGAGCGCGATGAGCTTCGCGATCCCGCGCGCGAAATCATCCGTCGCCATGTAATCGGCGAACCCGCGGAACGAGAGGTTGCGCCAGCCGAGATTTACGGAATCTTTCTTCGCGCGGCGCAGGCCGCCCAAGAGCGGCTCGCGCGCATAGGCGATCCCCGCGCGGCGGAGCGACCGCGCGAGCCGCGCCTCGTTGAACTGCGGATTGTGCCGCGACCTCGGGATGGTGCGGATGTCCACGATCCGCCGCACGCCTTGCGCGCGGAGGAGCGCTATAAAATCTTCGATTGTGCGGTTGGAATGCCCGACAGTGTAGAGGGGAAACGCCTTTTTCATCCGTGC
>CAZDJP010000018.1:0-8493 GCA_964505865.1 uncultured Candidatus Saccharibacteria bacterium | reverse complement strand
CGCTGTCCGCCCATCCCGCCGCGCGGCCCATGGCGGGCCATCGATCCAGGTGCACCGATTCTTCCTTCCCGCCGAGCGCGGCATAGAGCGCCTCAGAAAAAAACGGCGTAAAGGGCGCCATGAGCATGGCGAGCGTAAGGAGCGCGCGGCCGAGCGCAGCCGACGCGGCGCGATGGTCCTTCGAGCCCTCCGGATGCTGGAAGCGGCGTCGCGACCGGCGGATGTACCACCGCGAGAGGTCGTCCACGAACGATTCTATCTCCAAAGCCGCCTCGCGGACCTCGTAGCGGCCCAGTTTTTTCGTGACGGAGGCAACGAGTTCGGCAAGCCGCGAAATGATCCACCGGTCCAGAACGTTCTTGGCTGTAGGGACGGCCGCGCCCCGTCCCGCGCCGCGCGCCCCGTCCCGCGCCGCGCCTTTCGCCGCATACGTTTTCCAAAAAATAAACGAATGATAGACGATGAGGTGCGTTTTCCGGAACGCCTTCGCCACGTCCTCCTCGTCAAAATCCTTCGGCTCGCCGAGCGGCGTCCCCGAAAAGAAATACCAGCGGAGCGCGTCAACGCCGTATCGATCAATGACCGCGAACGGCTCGACCGCGTTGCCCTTTGATTTTGACATCTTCTGGCCGAACTTGTCGTTCACGAGGCCGAAGGTGACCACGTTGCGGTAGGGCGCCGGATAGCCGAGCGCCGTCGCGATCGCGAGAAGCGTGTAGAACCAGCCGCGCGTCTGGTCCATGCCCTCCGCAATGTAGTCGGCGGGATACGCGATGTGCTTCTCGGGGCGCGGGGCCTCGCGCTTCGCGAGGATCGCGCGCGCATCACGCAGCTCGAAGGGGAAATGCGCCTGCGCGAGGGGCATCGCGCCCGAATCGTACCAGACGTCCGCCACCTCCGGCACGCGGCGCATGTGCGCGCCGTTCGCGGCCCGCCCTTCGCCGCTCGCGCCGCGCGAGCGGCGAAGGGCGGAACACTTCGGGCACGGGAGCACCATCTCGTCCGCGAACGGCCGGTGGAGATCCACTTCGCCCGTATCGTTCCGCGGGACGGCTTTCACATTGAGCGGCCGGATCTCCGCCAGACCGATAAAATCCTTCCCCTGCTTCACTTTTTCCGCGATGGCGCGCCGTTCGCTCCACCCTTCGGCCGCCTGAAAAAGCATCCAGATCGGGTATTCGTGCGACACGAGGAGGATGTTCTTCCCCCGGTACCGCGCTTCGCACTCTTTCAAAAAATCCCAGGCGCGCGCGCGGACGTCGCGGAGCGACTCGCCGCCCTCCGGACGCTTCTCAAAGCGCGACTCGTAGGTCGGATACTCCCGCAGATATTTCTCGTCCCCATAGCCCGTGAGCGTTGGGCCAAGATGGATCTCTTCGAGGCGACGGTCGGTGAGCGCCTTCTCGCGCGCGAACACCGACGCGCCGATCGCCTCGGTCTCCCGCGTGCGGGTGATGTCGGAAGCGATGACAACATCTATCTTTTCGCCCCGACGCTCAAGTTCCCGCTTGAACCGTTTTACGGAGGCCGCGACCTGCCCTGCGCCGCGCGGCGTGAGGCGCAAAAATTTCCGCTGGCCGGAATCAAGGATGTTGAAAAGATTGCTCTCCGCCTCCCCGTGGCGCATGACCCAATAGCGGTTCCGCGCGCCGCCCGCGAGCCGCGAGAGTCCATCCACGCCGTCCACGACGACCGTGTGCCCGCACGTATGGCATTCCCAGACGGGCAGCGGGACGCCCCAGTAGCGCTCGCGCGAAAGGTTCCAATCCTTCGCCTCGCGCAGCCATTCGCCGAAGCGCCCGTCCTTCACGTGCGCCGGCATCCAATTGATCGTCTTGTTCCTTTTCAATAATTCGCGGCGCAGCTTGCTCATGGCGATGAACCACGACGTGCGCGCATAATAGAGCACCGGCGTGCCGCAGCGCCAGCAGTGCGGATACTCGTGTTCGTACGGCGCGATGCGGAACAGATTGCCGCCGCGCCGCAACCGCTCAAATATTTTTTCTTCGGTTTCCTTCGCCTTCACGTAATCGCCCGCGAGTCCCGGGACGTCCTCCGTAAACTTCCCCTCTTCGTCCACCGTATGGCGCTCCGGCAGGCCGATCTTCTTCCCAAGTTCATAGTCATCTTCGCCGTACATGACCGCCGTGTGCACGATGCCCGTGCCGTCGGCCGTCGTGACGAAGCCGGCCGCATGCACTTTGTACGCCGCGGCGTTGCTCCGGAACGCTTTTATGTCGAAGAGCGGCCCATATTCCAGGCCGACGAGGCGCCGCCCGGGGATCTCGCCCACCACCGCGAAGTCGCTGTCGGCGAAAACGGCCCCGGCGAGGCCCTTTGCGACGAGGTACGACGCCCGGTCCGGCGCCGCCGTCCTCACGAAGACATACGGGATATCCTCGCCCACCGCGAGCGCGACGTTCCCCGGCAGGGTCCACGGCGTCGTCGTCCACGACAAAATATAGGTCGCGTCGTCCGCAACGAAACTACCGACCCGCTGGCCTTTTTTTAATTTGAATTTGACGTAAACCGAGTTGTCCGTGACCGATTGGTATCCCTGCGCGAGCTCATGCGACGAGAGCGCCGTCCCGCAGCGCGTGCACCACTGCACGACGCGGTTGCCCTTGTACAAAAGCTTCCGCTGCCACATTTGCGCGAGCGTCCACCAGATCGTTTCGATGTATTCCGGCGCGTAGGTGACATAGGCGTCCTTGAGGTCCAGCCAGTAGCCGATCCGCCGCGTGAGCCGCTCCCACTCTTCCTCGTGGATCCATACCTGCTTCTTCGCCTCCTCGTTGAACTTCTTCACGCCGAACTTTTCAATGTCGCGTTTCGTCTTGAAGCCAAGCGCCTTCTCCGCCGCCATCTCCACCGGCAGGCCGTGCGTATCCCACCCGGCGCGGCGCGGCACGTGGTAGCCGCGCATCGTCCTGTAGCGCAGGACCACGTCCTTCACGACGCGCGCGAGGACATGGTGGATGCCGGGCTTCCCGTTCGCGTACGGCGGCCCCTCGTAAAAGACGAACGGCTTCCCCCGCTTCGTGCGCGCGAGCGATTTCTCAAAAATGCGGCGCTCGTCCCAAAATTTCAGGACGCGCTCCTCCAGCTTCGGCAGGTCGAACCCGCCGCCGTCATCAAAAAAATCATGCGATTGCCGCGGCATATTCCATAAACTACCAGATTTTACGGCATTTTACAAAGAAAAAACGCGGCGGACGCGGGCCGCATTTCTCACCGAC
This sequence comes from uncultured Candidatus Saccharibacteria bacterium, assembly GCA_964505865.1. Classification (GTDB taxonomy): domain Bacteria; phylum Patescibacteriota; class Minisyncoccia; order UBA6257; family 2-01-FULL-56-20; genus CAZDJP01. The sequence continues at coordinate 5,254 of CAZDJP010000018.1, read as the reverse complement.
AATCAAATCCGCCTCTCGAATAAACTCGTGGCAATCTTCGCTCCGCGCTGCGCAATTTTCCCGACGTGCGGTCGAGACAGGGGAACACCTTCTAATCGGCGAAGGGCAACCTCCACGTATTCTTTATTACGCTCAATGCCGATAAAATTCCTCCCAAGTTTTTTCGCCGCAATCGCGGTAGTGCCGCTGCCGATAAATGGATCGAGCACCACGGCATCCTTATCAAGAGTAGCAAGCGTAATGAGATGTTCGCAAAGCTCGATGGGCTTCACGGTCATATGAAGGTTGTAATCTCCCTTCTCGCGCTTGTCTGGTTTTTGGATAAGGAAATAGCGATCTAACGTTTCTTCCATCCGTTCAACCGTCATCACATTCGACGGGAACATATTGTTGCCGACCCTCACCGTGGTATTGAACAATCCGACGCCGCGCGCCATCATATTGCGCAGGAAGGTCCCCTCGGTTGGTTTTTGACCGACGGCGATGGGCTCGTAGCATGACTTTATCTGCGGTGTCTTCCACCCATCCAGTTTCCGCTTCAAGCGCTCCTTTTCTTCCTTATCGATCTCCATTCTATCGATGAAGTGATCTAAACTCATGGCTTTCACTTGATTTTGCGTATAAAGCCATAGAAAGGCGTCGCGCATCGCAAAACCAGCATCATCCATCGCGCTCGCCATTCTGTGGTAAAGGCGGGGACTGGAAAATGAGAAAAAGAAGCCGCCCGGTTTCAAGACGCGGCGGATTTTCTTCGCCACCTTGAGATACCAATCGTAAAATCGCCGCCCTTGTTGCGGATCAAACTTCATTCCTGCCGGCAACGATTTCACCGTATATTGATTTTTCTTATTTGAAACCACTCCGTGTTCCCATCGCTCATCGAGTTTATCGAGAAAATAGGGCGGGTCGGTAAGCACCAGGTCTATTGAATTCGGTTCGATATCGTCCAACACGCGCAAGGAATCGCCGTGGATGATGGCGTCCAAGAGGGAAATGTTATTTTTTTCTTTCATTGCGATATGGATTCACCCCGTGAAATTCTCCATAAAGGAGGCGATACAGTTTCCGCCGAACCTCTCGATCAAAATTCTTGACAAAATGAGCATCGGCAAGCTTAACTACCCTCCCCTTGTCATCATACACCCACCTGTTCCTGTCTGCACGATTGCACTTCTGACATTGCGGGATAATGTTCCCGGCGAGGAGCGGCTTATTCGGGTCCTTGTGCGCCTTTTGGAGAACGGTCCTCGTCCCTTTCCAGTGGAAGTTCGGCTCTCCTTCGCGCGAACCGCACGTCGCGCAACGATAACCATACCGCGCTTTAATCTCGTCCCAATTAGTTTTCGCGGTGATACGATGCCCTTTCTTAAAATCAGGGTAGGGTTCTTCAAGAGAATACAGCTGGTATGCCCCCTTCTCTACCTTCAAAACGATGTTGTCCCTTCCGCCGGCGACAACCCACCAGCCACCCTGAGCACCGAGATGCCTCGCTTGTTGCACATCGTTCGTATCGGGATAATACATTCTTATAAATTTGGTGAGTTCCGTCTTAGAAACTTTCCTCGTATTCGGATATCCAAATGAAAGATAGATCAGGACGAGAGCATCCTTGGTAAACGTTCCATCCTCCTTTTTGAGTTTCGGCAACGCAACGCCGAATTTTTTCAGAAATCGGTTGTAGTATTCGCTCACGATCGCATACTGCTTCTCGATTTCCTTCGAAGTAAGCCTCATGAAGTCGTCCGGTGACATACCGTTAGTATATCATCGGACATTTTTCATAGCATAGAGATGATTAAAATCCTATCAAATCTTCTCCGGCGTCCGGATGCCGAGGAGCGCAAGCCCGTCGCGCAAGGTCCGCGCGGCGGTCGCGACGAGCGCGAGGCGCTCCTTGCGCCGCCCTTCGTCCTCTTCCTGCAACACCGGCGTCGTTTCGTAAAACTTGTTCGCCGCGACGGCAAGCTCATAGAGGTAGGCGGCGAGGATGCTCGTCGCATAATGTTCGCCCGCCGTCCGGACGGCGTCGGGAAACTCGAATATCTTCCGCATGAGGGCAAGTTCTGCGGCAGCATCGAGCAAAGAGAAATCGCGTGCGACAACCTTCGGCGCTTTCCGCAAAATGCTTGAAAGGCGCGCAAAAGTATATTGAAGGTACGGGCCGCTGTCGCCCGTAAAATCGAGCATCCTTCCCCAATCAAAAACGATGTCGGTCGTCCGGTTCTCCTTAAGATCGTTGTATTTCAATGCGCCGAGCGCCACCGCTTCCGCGACCGCATCCTTCTCCTCATCCGCAAGGTCGCGCGCCTTTTCCTCCACGACGGCGCGCGCAAGGTCTACGGCTTTCGCAATGACCTCCGTGGCGGGCAACGTTTCGCCGCGCCGCGTGGAGAATTTTTTCCCGGCCTCTCCGAGCACGAGGCCGTATTTGACATGGGTGAGCTCCGCGCGGCCGAGGCCGATCTTCTTCGCGATGGCGAAAAGCTGCTCGAACGCGAGCGACTGCTCGTTCCCCACCACGTAGAGGATCTTCGCCGGCTTATATTTTGCGAGCCGATAGCGCAGGTTCGCGATGTCGCGCGTGAGGTACAAGCTCGCGCCGTCGGATTTTTGCACGAGCGCCGGCGGGAGGTTGAACTCATCCAGACGTATCACGAGCGCGCCGTCGCTCCGCTCCGCGATCTTCTTTTCCGCGAGCTCGGCGACGAGCGGCCGCATCTCCTTCTCGAAAAAGCTCTCGCCGATCCACTCGTCAAAAGGCACGTCGAGCGTCCGGTAGATCTTCCCGAACGCCGCGAGCGATTCCTTCTTGAACCACTCCCACAGCTCCAGATTCCCGCGGTCGCCGGACTCCAGTTTCTTGAACTCCGCCTGCCCTTCCTTCACAAGCTCCGGCTTCGCCGCGGCCTCCGCGTGGAATTGCACATAGAGCTTCTGCAGCTCAGCGATTGGATCTTTTTTCACCGCCGCCTTTTCGCCCCACCGCTTGTATGCCGCAATAAGGTTGCCGAACTGCGTTCCCCAGTCGCCGAGGTAATTCCACCGCACGACGTCATATCCCGAGGCTGCGAGGATCCGCGCGAGCGCGTCGCCGATGATCGTGTTGCGGAGATGGCCCAAATGGAACGGCTTCGCGATGTTGACCGACGAGAATTCCACGATGATCGTCTTTCCGCCGCCCGCCGCATTCTTGCCGTAATGCTTCTCGCGGGCCGCGCGCCCACATTCCTCCCGAATCGCCTTCGCGCTCAACCAAAAATCGACAAAGCCCGGCGGCGCAGCTTCCACCTTTTCAAAGAATCCGGCGGGCGCCGCCTGCGCGATCTTCGCCGCGAGCGCCTGTGCCCGCGCGAGCGGTTTTCCCGCCGCCGTCACGCCCGCGCCGCCCGCGCCGACATTCCAGCCATTTTCGCCGAACCGCATCGCGACGTTCGTCGCATAGTGGCCGAACTGCTCCTTTTCGGGAACGGAGATCTCCGGCGCTGGCGCGCCGGCGCCGATGGCGCCCGCCACGATCCTCGCAATCCGTTCGCTCATTGTTTCTGCCATGGTGCGTTCCCATTATTTTACCCTTCCCCGCGCGCGACGTATATACTTAAAGCATGGAAACGATCGCGGAGAACCGGCGGGCGCGGTTTGACTATGACATCCTCCAAACGTACGAATCCGGCGTTGAGCTCCTCGGCCACGAGGTGAAGAGCGCGAAGAGCGGCCGCATGCAGATCGCGGGCGCCCGCGCCGTCGTCCGCCGCGGCGAAGCATGGCTCGTGAATGCGCACATACCGCCCTACCAGCCGAAGAATACGCCCGCGGGCTACGAGGAGGACCGCTCGCGGCGGCTCCTCCTCACGAAAAACGAGATTAAAAGCTTGGCCGGAGCGCTTGGAGAAAAAGGGCGCGCGCTGGTTCCGCTCCGCGCCTACGTGAAACACGGCATCATAAAGCTCGAACTCGGCCTCGGCCGCGCGCGGCGGGCATCCGACAAGCGCGAGAAGCTCAAGAAGCGCGCGCACGAGCGCGAGATGCGCGCGGCAGAGTAAGGCCGCCTACGCAAGCCGCCGCGTGCTTCATTCCATAAATCATAAAAAGAAAGCTGCCGGCTGGATGCGCGATGACGCACATCCAGCCGGCAGCGGAATGCTCTTGCGCGCGCCTTTACTACGGCACGCGCTCAAACATGGGCTTCCTGGGATCCATTAGTTGAATGTGGATCCCCTCCCGCCGAGAGCGGAGGTAGCCTGCGCTCCGGAAGATCTTGGCGGGAGGTTCACCAAGCGGCGAACCCGTTCTCTTGACGTTCTCCTCGAAGCATTTGAAGAACGTGTCGAAAAGGCAACGCTTGATCCTCCCAGGCCCTGGCCCGTGAGGGTCAACCCTCTCCCTCGCAACTGCGCAGAATGCGGCGCGTCCCCGGCTTCGCTCGTCAAAACGATCCGGCGACGCGTCGAATAGATATAATTTGACGAGGTGGTTGGGACAGTAATCGTCCCGTACGACGACTACCTGTCCCGACGACAACCCTCGCTGGCTGCGATGCCGATCTACTTCATTCACATCGGCGCCAACGAGGCAGCAAGGCCTCGCTGGGTCGTCTTGCTGCGGGAACAATTTAGCGAAGTCGCCTCCGAGCTGCCGCACTGCTTCTGCGCTCACGGGAGATGTCTCCACATCCCACACCACGAACAGCGATGGCGGCTTATTGAACTTCTTGCCATAGCGTTCGCGGAACCATTGAGCGCGTTCCGATCTGCGAAGGGCGTTCTCGTCTCGACGCTCTTCGTACCCTTGCCCATCATTGACGTTATTGTCGTTCGCCATTCCTTCCTCCTCTCTCTGTATTAAATTAACAGGGTACTTTCCCACCTCCAGCCTTCTCCGCGGTTTCCCGCTTCGGGGGCTGGCGCGAATCCGATCGCTTTCTGGCGGGCGGGGGCGCATCGGACGCCCTCATCGGACTCGCGCAAACCTCCGAACATTCCTCGCATGAAAATCCCCGGGGCGACCCGGGGATTTTCATGGTTCAGTGGGATCAGCGCATTTCCTCACGTTGCACCATGCCCCGGGGACGAGCCTGGAATGACCGCAATCGCAATAATGCCGCGCTCCGACATGAGGGATAAGAACGGCAACGCTGAGAGGTGCCGCGAGGTTGCGTGCTTCATAACGTTTTCATAATAGCAAACCGCCGCCGGCTGTCAACAAAACGCGCAAGCGGTTATTTCACAAGCGCGTTGCAGAGCGCGGCGAGCAGCAG
>CAZDJP010000017.1:6974-9484 GCA_964505865.1 uncultured Candidatus Saccharibacteria bacterium | reverse complement strand
CGAAGAACGCCGACCCGAAATTGGTGGACGAATTCTTGAGGTTGGACGGGGAATGGCGCGCGCTCACGAAGGCGGCCGACGAGAAGCGCGCGGAGCAGAAAAAACTTTCCGAGAAGCGCGACGTGGAGGGCGGGAAGAAGAACAAAGAGGAAATTAAAGCGCTCGCCGAGAAGATAGCGGCGGCGGAAAAGGAGCGCGAAATGGTTTGGCGGAAGATCCCGAACCTGCCGTCTGATGACACGCCGGTCGGGAAGGATGCGTCGGCGAACAAGGTTTTGCGCAAGAACGGCGAACCGCCGAAATTCGGCTTTGAGCCGAAGGACCATCTCGCGCTCGGCGAAGCGCTCGGGCTGATCGACGTCGCGGCTGCGGGGAAAGTGGCGGGCAGCCGCTTTTCGTACCTGATGGGCGATGCTGCGCGGCTGGAGTTCGCGCTCATCCAATACGCGATGGAAACCCTCACGAACGAAAAGGTGATGGAATCCATCGCGCGCGGCGTGAAGCCGGATTATCACGCGAAGCCGTTCACGCCGGTCGTGCCGCCGGTCATGATCCGGCCGGAGGTGTTTGACCGCATGGGGCGGCTGGAGCCGCGCGAGGATCGCTATCATATTCCGTCCGATGACCTCTATCTCGTCGGCTCCGCGGAGCATACGTTGGGACCCCTGCACATGGACGAGGCCATTCCCGAGGACCGGCTGCCGCTGCGCTATCTCGGATTTTCCACCGCGTTCCGGCGCGAGGCGGGTTCGTACGGGAAGGACGTGCGCGGCATCCTCCGCCAACACCAATTTGACAAGCTGGAGATGGAGAGCTTCACGGCGCCGGAGGACGGCGTGACCGAACAGGAATTTTTCGTCGCGGTGCAGGAATATCTGATGCGGTCGCTCGAACTGCCGTACCAGGTTGTCGCGATCGCGACGGGCGACATGGGCGCGCCGGACGCGCGGCAGCGCGACATTGAAACGTGGATGCCCGGCGAAGGGAAATATCGCGAAACCCACACGTCGGATTACATGGGTGACTACCAGGCGCGGCGTTTGGGCACGCGCGTCCGCCGGAAGGACGGCCGCGCCGAATTCGTCCACATGAACGATGCGACGGCGTTCGCGATCGGCCGCACGCTCATTGCGATCATGGAAAACCGCCAGACGGAGGACGGGAAAATAGAGGTGCCGAAGGTGCTCCAGAAGTATGTCGGAAAGAAGGTGATCGGATAGGCCGAGCGGGCGCCGCTGTTTGCTCCGCTCGCCGCGCTTACGGCTCCACCACCCTCCGCACGCGGTCGGAGAGGTGGACGAAAAGTTCGCAGGGATTCGCGTCGCAGAGCCGCGCGATGTTCTCCATGGAGTTCGGCGCGCCGCGCTCGGCGCTCACGACCACCGCTTCATCGTCCAGTTTCGGCGCGGGCGCGCGCGAGACGTCCACGGAGGTGATGTTCATGCTGACGAGGCCGACGATGGGGCGGGGAACGCCGCACACCTGCACGAAGCCCTTGTTGGACAGCCGCCGGTCCACGCCTTCCGCGTAGCCGACGGAGATGGTCGCGACGGTCATCGCTCGCTTGGCTACGAAGGTCGCGTTGTAGCCGACGCTCTCGCCGGCCGCGATCTTCCGCACCGAAGTGACGCGCGCCCGGAGTTCAAGCGCTGGGAGGAGGCCGAGCGCGTCCGCGGCCTGCGTATGGCTTGGATCGGCGCTCGTGCCGTAGAGGCCGATGCCGACGCGCATGACGTTCGCGTCCATCTCGCCCGCGCGGCCGCTCGCCGCCGTGTTCGCCAGATGAAAATAGCGGACCGGCGGCATGCCCTCCCGCGCCGCCCGCTCTTTTATCTCGCGCGCCGCCGCATTCCAGCGCGCGATCTGCGTTTTCGTGAGCGGCGACACTCGCGTGCCTGCAGGCGCCGCGCCGGCGTCGGCCGCGTCGGCATCCGCAAGGTGGGAGTACGCGCCTTGGAGCGCGATCGTCGGCCGCCCGCCGGCGTTCGCGCGCGCGATGACGGCGAGCGCCTCGCCGAGCTCTTCCGGCAGGATGCCCTGGCGGTGCATGCCGGTATCAATTTTCAGGTGGATCGCGATGGGCCGCCGCCGCGCGCCGCGCGCGGCGGCGGCGAGTCGTCGCAGCTCCTCAATGCTCATCACGCCGAAGGCAACGTCTTTCAAGGCGCACCGCATGATGTTCTCGAGGGGCGCGTAGCCGATCGTGAGGAGCGGCGTGCGGATGCCTTCGTTCCTGAGGACGAGCGCCTCGGCATAGGAGTCAATGCAAAAGAACGGCGCCGGCCGCGGCGCGCCCGCGAATATTTGCGCGACCGGCACGAGGCCGTGGCCGTAGCCGTTGCTTTTCAGGACGGGCGCGACGGCGACGCCCGGCGCTCGCGCCTGGAACGCCGCGAGGTTATGGAGCAGACGGTCGCGGCGGATGATGATCCTCGCGAGCGGTTCGTAGCGGAACCGCATATCGCGCAATTTTCGGAAGAGGGTTTTCATTGGGATGCCGCGCCCGCGCC
>CAZDJP010000017.1:4014-6874 GCA_964505865.1 uncultured Candidatus Saccharibacteria bacterium | reverse complement strand
GCGCCGGTGGTATCATCATTATATCGCCACATGCAGTTTGATTCCTACCTGTCCGAGAAACAGCGCCGTCGCCGGAAGCGGCGGCGGTACCTCTATGCCGCGGCTGCGGCCGCCATCGCCTATGCGTCCATCGTCGGCCTTGCGTGGTTCTTCCTCCGCGCACCGCTCTTCCGCGTGGACGCGGTAACGGTCACGGGAGAGAGCACGGTGTCCGCGGGCGACGCGATCGCGCTCGTCCAATCGGCAGCGCTCCGCGACCGGGGCTTCCTCTATTGGAAAGCATTCCTCGGCTACCGCAACATGCTGGTTTGGCCGTCGGCTCTCTCCGCCGCCGACCTCGCCTGGAATCCGCGCCTCTCGGCCGTCACGCTCTCCAAGGATTATCTTTCCCATACCATCACGATCAAGGTGACGGAGCGGGCGCCCTTCGGCATTTGGTGCTTCGTGCCGTCGGGGGGAGCGAACGAGAGCTGTTACTGGTTTGACGACACCGGCTTCATGTTCGCGCGGACGCTCGACACGCAGGGCAATCTGATCTATGTCGTGCACGACTCTTCGCAGGCAGACCGCGGCCTCGCGCGCGAGATCCTCCCCGATGAGTTCGCACCCAACCTTCTTTCCATCATCAACGTGCTGCGCGCGAGCGGCATCGGCGTGCAAGACATCGCGCTCAAAGACCTCAGCTTGGAGGAGGTTGACGTCGCGACCGCCGAAGGGCCGGCGCTCTACTTCAGCATGCGCTTCCCGGCGGATGAGGACCTGCCGGTGCTGGAAAACCTGATGGCGAAACCGGATTTTAGCAAGCTGCAATATGTGGACTTCCGCGTGGAGAACCGCGCGTATTACAAGTGATAGAGGAAGATGGACGTGCCGGCGCGGGCGTCGGGCGGCGGAAGGTCGCCCATCTGCGGGTCGCCGAGGAGCGTGCCGAGGAGCGATGTTGTCGTCGCGGGCGGGCGCAGCGCGGTGAGCCACGCGTACGTGTCTGAGGCGTTCTCCGGCGTTTCGCCCGGCGCGGGCGGCGAAACAGCTTGCTCCAGCGTGTTTACGGAGACGGCGAGCCAGTGGATGCCTTGGTCCGCCGGGTTGCCTTTCGCCGAGGACCAGTCCGCCTCGCGCGCGCCGAGATAATAGTGCGGGTCGCCGCCGCCGAAATAGTCCACCGCGATCGTACCCGCTTCGGGATGCGCATCCGCCCACGACCGGAGCCGCAGGAGGTCCTGCCCCCAATCGTAGTTGGAATCGGCCACGTAATGGTATCCGTTCCAAACGCCGCCGGCGAGCTCGTTGAAGTACGAGAGGAAGTACGGCGCGGCGAAGAGCGTTTCCAAGAAAAGCCACGCGACGAGCAGGATGAGGAGAATGTATTTAAGGAACGAACGGACAAAGGACCTGACGGTCGCGCCGATGGCGGCGAGCGTGAGGCCGCCCGCGCCGTCCGCATCCGGCGCGGCGACGCGCGTCACCCATTTTTTCCATACGCCGGCGGAGAGGATGTAAATGAAGGGCATCGTGGGGAGGAGGTGCCGGATGCCGATGTTCAGCGTGCTGTGGATGCTGTATCCCCAATAAAGGACGATGAATGAAACCATGGAAAGCTCGGCAAAGTTCGTATAAAGGTAATCCATGATGCGCCGGCCCCGCGTCCGGCCGCCGGGCGGCTCGCGGCGGACGGTCCATGAGACGGCGAGCGCGAGCGCGACGAGCACGATGGCGAGCGTGGGGAGCGGTTCTTTTACGAGGAAAAGGAGCGGGAAATAGATCCAGCCGCCGTTATTTGCCACGTGGCCGAGGAAGTAGATCGTGTTTCCGCCGGCGACGCGCTGGAAGACCATGAGGATGCCGAGCATATATTCGGCGAGCGGCCGCAGGAGGGGATTGCCCGCCATCCAGATGTCCGCATCGGCGAGGCAGCGCATGAAGTGGCAGCGGGCGCCCGCGGGCGTGGGGCCGCCGGCGAACGAGGCGAGGATGGATGCGGTATCTGCGGCCTGCTTCGGGACGGGGTAGTGGAACGTGAAGAGGAAATAAACGGGATAGACGATGACGGCGTAGCCGATGGCGAAAATGAGGATGAGGCGCCATGCCCAGCGGAGGGCGCTCGCGAAGAACGTCCTCGCGCGCCGCACCGTCGTGCGCCGGTGCGCGATGAAATCGCGCAGCCAAAGGACGGCGGCGAGGAAAATGAAAAGCGGCACGAGGAACGGCGCGGAGAACTTCGTGAGCTGCGCCACGCCGAAGGCGAGGCCGGCGTGCCAAAGATGTTTCCGCGACGGCGCATCGACGAATTTCAAAAAGAAATAGGTGGCGAAGACGATGCCGAACGCCGCGCCGACGTCCGTCGTCACGTAGTGCCCGTGCGCGAGGAAGTTCGGCGAAAGGCCCACCAATGCGGCGGGCAGGAGCGCCCATAGGTTGCCCATCACCCCGCGCGCGAGGAGGTAGGTGAAAAGAATGAGGAGCAGCGTGAGGAGGATCGGGAAGACGCGCGCCGTTCGGATGATGGCGTTCGCGTCGTTGCCCGATTGGTAGAGGAATTCGGTGCCGACGGTCCATTCCGCGTTCACCTCGTTTCGCCACGCGGCGCTTTGCGTCGGGAAGGTCGGGTTCAAAAAGAGCACGGGCAGCATCGCGAGCGCTTTCACGAGCGGCGGATGCTCGGGGTTCAGCCGGTAGTCCAGATTGTGCACGTAGCCGTAGCCCGCCGGGATGTGCGCGCGTTCATCGTCGATCGCCGAATCGCCGCGCGCGGCCCAGAACATGAGCGATGCGGCGACGAGGCAGATGAGCGCGAGCGTCCACCATCCGGCGGCCCGGGATGCGTTTTTGAACATTGGTTTCATTATAGCGTACGCGGATA
>CAZDJP010000017.1:0-3914 GCA_964505865.1 uncultured Candidatus Saccharibacteria bacterium | reverse complement strand
CGGATATATAATGAAGCCAATGCGGAGGTCTTGGTTTCATCGCGGCGACGAAGTGCGGCCGGACGCGCTCGTAAAGGTGATCAAGGAGGAGCCGAAGGACGAGGCGCTCGAGAAAGCGCCGCATTCGCCGCGCGCGGAGCTGCCGCGCCGGGCGCCGCTCCCGAAGGGCATCCTCTGGGGCGTCGCGGGACTCGTCGCGCTCTTCGTCGCCGGCTTCGTCGTTTCTTTTTATGTCGTCCGCGGCCAGGTGAAAGCGTCGCTCGCGGGGGATGCGGGGACGCTCGCGGCGGGATTGCAAGACCTGCAAAATCTTGATCCCGCCGCCGCGGCGCAAAAATTCTCCTCGTTGCAGGACGTTTCGCCGTCCGACTTTGGGACGCTCTTCAACGTTTTTGGCTTCGCGTTCAGCGGCGTCCGCAACGCCGTCAGTGCCTTTGCGAACCTTGCCGGCGAGCTTGCGGCTTTTTCGCAGGAATTGAACAGCGCGGCATCGAGCTCCTTCAGTTTCTTCCTGAGCGGCGACGGCGGGCCTTTCCTTGCCGACCTTTCGCATCTGCGCGACACGATCGGCGCGCTTGAAACATCGGCCAGCGAGGTGTCGGCGCTCGCCGCGGCGAACGGCGCGAACGGCAGCTCGTCGCTTGCGATCGCGGCGCAGCTCCAAGGCGCGAAAGGGTTCTTGGACGCTTTCATCCCGTGGCTCGCAACCTCCACGCCCCGCCACTTGCTCGTCCTCCTCCAGAACCCTTCCGAGATGCGCCCGGCCGGCGGGTTCCTCGGGAGCTATGCGGACGTGACGATCGCAAGCGGGAGCGTGCAACGGATCGACGTGCGCGACATCGCGGACGTGGATGCGAGCTTCGCGCCGAAGATCATCCCGCCGAAGCCGCTCCAGCTTATCGCAGCCAAGTGGCGCCCGGCGGACGCGAACTGGTTCTTCGATTTCCCGACCTCCGCGTCGGAGACGATCTCGTTCTTCGACGGATCCGGCCTCTATGCGAAGTCATCTACCACGTTCGACGGCGCGATCGCCGTGTCGCCGAAGGTGGTGAGCGACCTCCTCACCGTGACGGGGCCGATCGATGCGGGCGCTCCGGGGGTTCCGACAACGACCTTCGCTGCCGATAACTTCCTCGTGCAGACGCAGAAGATCGTGCAAGCGGGTCAGGCCTCATCCGCCACCTACCCGAAGCAGGTCATCCGCAATCTCGCCAGCGCGATCTTCGCCGAGCTTGCGTCATCCACCGACGCGCAAAAGCAGGAGCTTTTTGCGATGCTCCTCGATTGGGCGGCGAAAAAGGATGTGATGGTGTATTTCAGGGATCCGGTATTGGAAAGCTTCGCCAAGCAGTACGGCGTGGGCGGCGATGTCTACGCGCTGCCGCAGCGTTTCAATGGCGACTACTTCGCGGTTGTGGACGCGAACGTGGGCGGCGGGAAATCGGACCTCTACGTATCAAGCACCGTTTCTTACGTCGCGCAGATCGGCGCGGACGGGACCTTGACCGATCACGTCGTCGTTGCGCGAAAGGACAATGCCCGGCGGAGCGACCCGTGGTGGTACCGCGTGGAAAGCCAGGATTACGAGGAGATCTTCGTACCGCCCGGGGCGACCATCGTGAACGCCTCCGGCGGCATGACGAAAAAAATAACGGCGCCGACCAACTACGCGCGGAACGGCTACGTCGCGGATCCGCTCATCGCGTCCATTGAAAGCACCGAGCAGGCCCTCTTTGCCTACCCGGGCGTTTCATGGCACGAGGAATCCGGAAAAGAGGTCTTTACGACATGGTCCGTCGTGAAGCCCGGCGCCTCAACGCAGTTCTCGCTTGACTACGCGGAGCGCCTCTTTGCGCCGCCCGCGCCCGGCGCAGCGTACCAATTCGTTTTTGAAAAACAGGCGGGCGCGAACCGCGACTATTCCTACGAGATCGACGCGCCGCTCGGCTACGTGTTCGCGGAGAACGGTTTGGCGTCGTATACCTATCAATCGGATGACCCGCCGGGGCGGCTTATTGTCAATTTGACATTGCAGAAGCTCTGACGCTCCTCTACACTTCTCCGCATGGAGCATATCCGGAATTTCGTCATCATCGCCCACATCGATTCGGGCAAGTCCACGCTCGCCGACCGTTTTTTGGAGATCACGGAGACGGTACCCGTACGCTCCATGAAGCCGCAGTATTTGGACCGGCTGCCCTTGGAGCGCGAGCGGGGGATCACGATAAAGATGGCGCCAGTACGGATGAGGTACCGGCCGGAGGGCGGGCCGACGGCAGTCGGCGGCGCCGGCGCCGGCCGCGCCGGCCGCGAGTACATTTTAAATTTGATCGACACGCCGGGACATTCTGATTTTTCTTACGAGGTCTCGCGCGCTTTGGCGGCGGTGGAAGGAGCGGTGCTTCTCGTGGACGGCACGAAGGGCATCCAGGCGCAGACGCTTTCCAATCTCCGCGCGGCGCGGAAGTCAGGCCTTGCAATCGTCCCCGCAGTGAACAAGATAGATCTCGCGCTGCCGCATCTGGAACGGGTGGTGGATGCGGCCGCGGAGCTCGTGGGCGTCCCGCGCGAGAGCGTGCTCCGCGTTTCGGCGAAGACCGGCGACGGCGTGAAAGAACTGTTACATGAAGTGATCCGCAAGGTGCCGCCGCCGCGCGCGTTGGGCGGTGCCGCAGATGCGCCGGGAGGCGCCGGGCGGGCGCTCATTTTCGATTCTCTCTATGACGACCACAAGGGCATTATCGCGTTCGTCCGCGCGTTCGGCGGAGGGTTCCGGACGGAGGACATGAAGCTCCTCGCGACCGGCGGCGCGTTCAAGCCGAAAGAGGTCGGCTATTTCGCGCCGGACCTCAAGGCGGCGCCGCAGATCGCGGACGGCGAGATCGGCTACATCGCGACGGGCCTCAAAGAGCCGTCGCTCGTCACGATCGGCGATACGGTCGTGCGCGCCGCGGCGGCGGGCGGCGCCGGCGCCGGCGACGCCGAGCCGCTTCCGGGTTACCGCGGGCCGGGGCCGGTCGTCTTCATCGCGTTCTATCCCGACCAAGACACGAAATTCGACGATCTGAAGCGCGCCCTTGAGAAGCTGCGGCTGAACGACGCGGCGCTCTCGTTCGAGCCGGACGCGAACGAGGCGCTTGGGCGCGGCCTTAAGGTCGGCTTCCTCGGCCAGCTGCATTTTGAGATCACGGCGAGCCGCTTGGAGCGCGAATATAACCTGGATTTTTTGACGAGCTTTCCGTCCATCGCGTATCGCGTGCAGGACCGCGGCGAGGTGCGCGTCGTGAAGCAGCCGCAGGATTTCCCTTCGAAGCCGGAGAAAGTTTGGGAACCGATCGTCGCGCTCGAGATCCTCGCGCCCCAAAAATATTTGAGCGCCGTCGTCAATTTGCAGACAGTATTCGATATTGAGGTAAAGAACGTGAAAAACTTCGGGGATAACCTGCTTATCGAGGCCGGCATGCCGCTCCGCGAGCTCATCCGCGACTTTGACGACCGCCTGAAGTCGGCGACGCAGGGCTACGCGTCATTCACCTATGAACTTGCGGGCGAGCGCGAGGCGGAGGTCGAGAAATTGGAGATTTTGATCGTGGGCGAGGTTATACCGGCACTCACGCGCATCGTGCCGCGGAAGGACCTTGAACGCGAAGGGCGCCAGACGGTCACGCGGCTCAAAGAGCTTTTGCCGAAGGAACAGTTCGCGCAGGCCTTGCAGGCGCAAGCCCTCGGCCGCATCATCGCGCGCGAGACGATTCCAGCGATGAAAAAGCTCCTCGGCAACTTCGGGAAGACCGGCGGGGACCGGACGCGCAAGATGAAGCTCTGGCGCAAGCAGAAGCGCGGGAAGGAGAAGCTGCAGGGCATGGCGCGCGTTGAACTGTCGCCCGAGGTGTTCCGGGAGATATTGAAGAAGT
>CAZDJP010000016.1:3337-9779 GCA_964505865.1 uncultured Candidatus Saccharibacteria bacterium | reverse complement strand
GCCGCGCCTGCCGCGCCGCCGATGCCCTCGGCAAAGCGCCCGTAGAAATCGCGCAGGAGGAAGAACGACAAGGCGAGGATGATGATCTCGTAGAGCGAGCGGCGGTCAAGGACAAGGAGGTCCTTCACGAGCATGGTGCAGTAGAAGATCGCGCCGAAGATGAGCGCGAACCAGAGCCCGGCGGCGAGCGGCGAGACGGGCTGCAGATAGGCGAGCAAAAGCAGCGCAAAAAAAGGAAGCGCGAGCTTCCCGGGCTTGAACCACGGCACGTAATAGAGGTAGAGGGCGGCGAGGACGAACATCCAGAACGGCAAAAAGAGCCATGCCGCCGCGAAAATGGCCGCCTTAAGCAGTAAAGACCAGTGAATCCGCCTTGAAATTGACCTTAACCTTGCCGCCATCCTTGAATTCGCCGCGGATGATCTTGTCCGCCAGCTTATCAAGGATAACTTTCTGGATGAGCCGTTTCAAGGGACGCGCGCCGAATTCCGCGCTGAACCCCTCGCGGGCGAGGTAATCGCGCGCCGGAGCGTCTATTTCAAGCTTGATGTTGCGCTCGGCGAGCTGCCGTTCCACGAGCGCGAGCTGGATGTCCACGATCTTCTTGATCCCCTCGCGGTGGAGCGGGTTGAAGACCACGATGTCGTCAATGCGGTTCAGGAACTCCGGCCGGAACTGGCGCTTCAGGGCCTCCATCACCTTGTCGCGGTAATCCCCTTCCTCCGCGGCCGCCGCGACGGCGCCCGCCGCATTGAACCCGATGCGCGACATCGCCTTCAGGTATTCGCTCCCGACGTTGGAGGTCATGATGATGATCGTGTTCTTGAAGTTCACGGTCTTCCCCTTGCTGTCCGTGAGGCGCCCGTTGTCCAGGATCTGGAGGAGGATGTTGAACACCTCCGGATGCGCTTTTTCTATCTCGTCAAAGAGGATCAAGCTGTACGGCCGGTGGCGCACCGTTTCCGTGAGCTGGCCGCCCTCCTCGTGGCCAACGTAGCCCGGCGGGGAGCCCACGAGGCGCGAGATCGCGTGCCGCTCCATGTATTCGGACATGTCGATCCGCACGAGCGCCTTTTCGTCGTTGAACATGAACTCCGCGAGCGTCCGCGCGAGCTCCGTTTTGCCCACGCCCGTGGGACCGAGGAACATGAATGAGCCGATGGGCCGGTTCGCGTCCGAAAGGCCCGCGCGCGCGCGGCGCAGCGCCGAGGCGACCGCCGCGATGGCCTCGTCCTGCCCCACGACCCGTTCGCGGAGCACGTCCTCTATCTTCATGAGCTTCTCCATCTCGCCTTCCAGCATCCGCTTCAAGGGGATCCCCGTCCAGACCGAAACGACGGCCGCCACGTCCTCCTTGTCCACCGCTTCTTTCAGGAAGCGGTCGCCGGCCGCGCCGGCGGCCGCGTGAGCGCCGGCGCCCGCCGCCGCCTTCCCGCGGCGCCCCTTCGGGGCGCCGCTGCCGAAATTTTTCTTCTCAAACATCGCGAAGTCCTTCTCCGCCTGCGGCAGCTCGCCGTAGGTGATCTGCGCGACGCGCTCCAAGTTCCCCTCGCGCTCGGCCACCTCCGCCTCGCGCTTCAGGTTCTCCACTTTCTGCCGCAGCTGGTGGAGCGTTTCAAAT
This sequence comes from uncultured Candidatus Saccharibacteria bacterium, assembly GCA_964505865.1. Taxonomy (GTDB): domain Bacteria; phylum Patescibacteriota; class Minisyncoccia; order UBA6257; family 2-01-FULL-56-20; genus CAZDJP01. Next base: position 8,158 of record CAZDJP010000016.1, on the reverse strand, counting down.
TTTATCTTCTCCGAATGCCACTTCGCGGAAAGCTCGTCGTTCTGCTCCTTGAGCTTCGCGATCTCCTTGTCGATCTCCTTCACGCGAGCGGCCGTCTTGCCGTCCTCTTTCGCAATGGCCTGCTTCTCCACCGTGAGGCGCGTGATCGTCCGCCGGAGGTTGTCGATCTCCTTCGGCAAGCTCTCCGATTCCAGCCGCCGCGCGGCCGCCGCCTCGTCAATGAGGTCCACCGCCTTGTCGGGCAGGAAGCGGTCCGTGATGTAGCGCGCCGCGAGGTTCACCGCCTCCACGATCGCCTCGTCGCTGATGCGCATGCCGTGGTGGATCTCGTACTTCTCCTTCAGGCCGCGGAGGATCGCAATGGAATCGTCGATGGACGGCTCCTCCACCATGATCGGCTGGAAGCGCCGCTCCAAGGCCGCGTCCTTCTCGATGTATTTCTGGTACTCGCGGATGGTCGTCGCGCCGATCGCGTGGAGCTCGCCGCGCGCGAGCGCGGGCTTCAATAAGTTGGACGCGTCCACGGCGCCTTCCGCCGCGCCCGCCCCCACGATGGTATGGATCTCGTCAATGAAAAGGATGATCTGGCCCGCGGCGTTCTTGATCTCCTTCACGAACGCCTTCAAGCGGTCCTCAAACTCGCCGCGGAACTTGGTGCCCGCGATGAGCGAACCCAGATCCAGCATCAAAACCTGTTTCCCTTTGAGCGGCTCCGGCACGTCGCCCGCCATGATGCGCTGGGCGAGCCCCTCCACGATGGCGGTCTTGCCGACGCCCGGCTCCCCGATGAGGCACGGATTGTTCTTCGTGCGCCGCGAAAGCACCTGCATGAGCCGCCGGAGCTCCTCTTCGCGCCCGATGACCGGGTCCAACTGGCCCGCCTTCGCTTTTTCGCTCAGATTGATGGCATATTTTTCAAGCACTTGGAACTTGCTCTCCGGCGTTTCGTCCGTCACGCGCACGGAGCCGCGGAGCTGGGCGAGCATCCGGAACGCCTGCTCGCGCTTCACGCCGAACTTCTCCAAAACGCTTTTCGCGCTGCCCGGGACGTCCAAGAGCGCAAGCAAAAGGTGCTCGCACGAGACGAACTCGTCCTTCTGCTGGATGGCGATCTTCGCCGATTGGTCAAGCACTTTCATCAATTCCTGCGAAAGGTAAAGCTGGCCGACGGTGGAGTTCGCGAGGATGGGCGGGATGCGGTCAAGTTCAAGGTCGATCTGCTCGTCAAGCTTGTCAATGTTCACGCCGCAGCGCTCCAAGACCGGCACGACGAGCGACTGCCCGTCGTCCACGAGCGCGGCCAAAAGATGCAGCCCCTTGAACTCGCCGTGGTTCTTTTTCGCGGCAAGCTCCTGCGCGTTCTGCAGCGCCTCCTGCGCCTTGATGGTGAAACGGTGGTGGAAGTTCGGCATTGCTCTCTATCCTTATTATACGGTATTGCCCATGATATTATTCCAAAAAACGGCCATTGTCAATCTCGCACATAGATTGCTAATGGCGCCTCTTCTATTGCTGATTGGCAGGCCTTTGCGCGAGCGTAACGGTAAACGTCAGTTGCCGGCTGCCCCGCTGGACGACGAGCGTCACGGCGTCGCCCACGCTGTATCCTTCTATCACGCTTGCGAGGTCGCGGTTCTGGTCCAGCTTCACGCCGTTCACGGAGAGGATGATGTCCTCCGCCTGGAGGCCGGCCTTCGCCGCGGGCGAACCGGGCGCGATCGCCGGGCCGCTTTGGCCGCCGCGGAGGAGCGCGCCGTAATCCGCCGGCAAGCCCTGCTGTTTCGCGAGGTCCGTCGTCACCGTCTCATACCGCACGCCGAGGTAGGGCGTCTGGATCGCGCCCGTCGCCTCCACCGATTGGATGTCATGCTTCGCTTGGTTGATCGGAATGGCGAAGCCGATGTTCTCCGCGCCGGAGGCGATCGCGGTGTTTATGCCGATCACGTCGCCTTGGAGGTCAAGCAGCGGGCCGCCGGAGTTGCCCGGGTTGATGGCCGCGTCCGTCTGGATGACGCCGCTGATCGTTTCCGCGCCGCCGTTTATTGGGCCGGTCGCGGTCACCGTGCGCGAGAGGCCGGAGATGACGCCCGTGGAAACGGTATTGGAGAACTGGCCGAGCGCGTTCCCGATCGCGATCGCCGTCTGACCGAGCTCAAGCGCATCGGAGTTGCCGAGCGTGAGCGTGGGGAGGCCGGTCGCATCGATCTTCACGACCGCGATGTCCTGGTTCGGGTCGCGCGCGAGCACCTTCGCGGGATATTTCGTCCCGTCGTTCATGATGACGGTGTAGGAGGCGCTCGGATCGGAAACGACGTGCTTGTTCGTGAGGATGAGGCCGTTCGGGGAGATGATGAACCCGCTGCCGCCGCCCACCTGCTGCAGCTGCGTTTTGCCCGTATTGCACGGCTCCGTGAATTGCGGCGTGTTGCCGAAGAACTGCTGGAACTCCGGCGGCAGGTTGCCGAACGGGTTGTAGGGGCACTCGCCGACGATGGGCACGTCCTTTGAGATCACGATGGAAACCACGGCCGGCGCGGCGTGCTTTACGGCGTCCACCACGTCCGCTTCGTACTGGTCGGTCGGCGCGTAAAGCGGCGCGGACGAGGAGCTCCCCGCGGGCGGCGCGGCGCCGCCCGCGGGGGCATTCTGCCCGCCGATGCCGAAGGGTTTCAATAAATTATTGAAGAAATCGCCGATGGCGGTGGCCCGCGCCTGCGGCGCGTTCACGGCGGCGCCCGCGAGGAGCCCGGCAATGAGCGCCGCGAGGACGATGACGGTCGTTCTTTTCATGCCCTTTCATCCTATAGTACGAGGGCGGCAAAAAAAAGTTTCGCCGCGGCGGGCGCCTAGAGGGCCGCCTTGATGATCGCAATCGCCCCTTCTATTTCAGCCGCCGCCGTGGGACGGCCCAAGCTGAAGCGGATGCTCTGCCGCGCGCGCGCCGCGGCGGCTCCCGTGACGGCGGGGCTTGCGGCGCCGCCCCCGCGGCCGAGCGCCGCAACGACATAGGACGGCGCGGCGGCGCGCGCGCGGCAGGCGGAACCGGAGGAGGCGGCAAGGCCTTTTAGATCGAACTTCGTAAGCAGCTCGTCCGCCGCGCGGCCCGGGAAAAATACGTTCAAAATGTTCGGCATCCGCCGCGCGACGCCGTCCGCCATGCTGCCGCTTGCCGCGCCGCAAGCGCCCGGCGCAATGCCGTTCACCTCGGCATCCGGGCATGCCGCCCTGATCCCCTCCCAGAGCCGGCGGCAAAGCCCGGCGAGGCGCCGCGATTCTCTTTCGCGCGCGGCCACCGCCATTTCCACCGCTTTCGCGAATCCGACGATCGCCGGCACGTTCTCCGTCCCCGAGCGCATGCCGAACTCCTGCCCGCCGCCGGTCGTGGCGGGCGCGAGAGCGGCGCTGTCCCTCGCAAAAAGCGCCGCCGCGCCCTTCGGCCCGTATATTTTCTGCGAAGAGATGGTCATGAGATCCGCGCCGAGCTTTTTCGCGTCGCAATCAAAGAACTGGAACGCCTGCGCGGCGTCGGTGTGGAAAAGCGGGAAGCCGCCGCCCGCGCGCGCGGCGGCCGCGCGCGCGGTTTTCTTCCGCGCGCCATCCCCTTCGCGGAACTCGCGCACGGCGCGGGCGATCTCCGCGACCGGCTCCACCGTCCCGATCTCGTTCTGGGCATACATGACGGAAACGACGGCCGTGTCCGGCGAGAGGGCTTCTTCCAGCTTTTTTCCATCAACGACCCCCCGCCCGTCCACGGGGATCACGGTTACCTTTGCGCCGCCGCGTTCCAGGTCCTTCGCCGTTTCAAGGACCGATTCGTGCTCCACTGCGGAAACGGCGAGGCGCGGCGCCCAGCCGCCGCCCGCCACGCCCGCCCTACTCGCCCTACTCGCCCCGTTCGCCGCGCCGCGCAGGGCGAGGTTGTTCGCCTCGGTCGCCGACGCCGTGAAAATGATCTGGCGGAACTCCGCGCCGAGCGCCCGCGCGATCGTCTCCCGCGCGCGGTCCACCGCCGCGATCGCCTCCTGCCCGAACGCGTGGAGCGAACCGGGATTGCCGAACCGCTCGGAGAAATACGGCTCCATGGCGCCCAGAACCTCCGGGTCGACCGGCGTCGCGGCGGCATGGTCCAAATAGATCTTCTTCATGGCGTATCGCGCGGCGAGGCGCGGCGCGGAAGCGCCGCGCCTCCGTTGTTCAGAATAGGCCCGCGGCCGCGGCCGGCTTCGCGAACGTCACGCGGACGGTCTCGCCGCTCTTCTTGTCCGGCAAGAAAAGATAGTTCCGCTTTTCGTAGAGGTCATAGAGCTCTTTCGTCAGCCGGACGTCCTTCAGGCAGTATGCTTTGAGCTCGTCCATCCGGCCGCCGCGATAGAGGATGCCCGCCTCCGAACCGTGATGGTCTTTCCGCACGCCGAGGTTCGCCTCCGCGAGCCGGCTCAAGCTCACGCGCTGCCTTGCCGCCATCTCGATCTCTTCCAAAAGGTCCATCCGCTCCTTCTCCCAAAGGTTCGGCGCGGCGGCCCCCAGTTTGCGGAAGTAATGCGTGAGGACCGGCACGTCGTAGCGGTTCATGCTGAATCCCACGAGCCGCCGCGCCGGCGCAAGGAGCTCCGCAAGCTTGTCCATCTCCCCCTCTTCAAAGATGAAATATTTATTAAAGAGGTAGGAGTATGCGCCGACGACCGATATTTTGAGCGCCGCAAAATTGTCACGCCCCACGCCCGGGTCGGTGAAAAAATTCTGCGTTTCAATGTCGAAAACAACGGTGTCCATGGTATGAGATCCTTGTTGCGTCCTCCATGCGCGGCGTGCGGCGGATGG
>CAZDJP010000016.1:0-3237 GCA_964505865.1 uncultured Candidatus Saccharibacteria bacterium | reverse complement strand
CGGCGCGGGCGCCCCGCGCCGCGGAGGTGATCGCCGCCGCGCTACACGTGCCGGTCGGCGACGTTCGACGCGGCGTAGCTCTCCGGCTTCGTCCTCGCTTGGAAGTTGTTCGCGCGGATCATCGCGACCACCTCCTGGATCATGGCCTTCGTCGGCCCGTTCGCGCCGACGTCGGCGTGGATCTCAAAGTCAAACTCGGGCAGCGGATGCGCTTTGAGCGCCGCGAGCACCTTCTCGGCGACCTCGAGCGAGATCAATACTTCTTTAATGATCCGGTCGCGGAGGTTGTGGAACTTCCCCAGTTCGAACCGCCGCCAGAAATACCGGCCGCCGTTCCCCACGCGGTGCACGACGACCGCCGTGACGAAGTCCGCCGTCTTCCCGCGCAGGAGCTCCGAGTCGGTGCCGATCGTCACGCGGTAGCGCCGCGCGGGCTCCATCCTCATAAAATCCACGATGCTCCGGACCACTTCGTCCACGGTCATCCGTATCCCAAGCGAGCTGTTCAAGAAATCTGGCATGAATGCGTCTCTTTATCCGCATCATACCCCGCGAGCGCCCGGCAGTCAACGGCGCGCGGCGCGCGCCCGCGGTCAGCGCAATATCTTTTGGATGATCTTCTTCGTATCCGCCGGGCCGCGCACCGCGATGCACCGCACGCCCGTGCGGCGCGCCGCGTAATCGTTTCCGCCCGGGTAAAGCGCGTCGCCGATGAAGACCATCCGACGGACAGGCACGCGGAGGCGCTTCGCGATCTCCCGTATCCCGTACGCCTTGTCGATGCCCTTGCGGGTGATGTCGATCGTCGTGAGCCCGCCCACCCGCACTTCAAGCTCCGGCAGCCGTTTCGCAAGGAGCCGCGCCATCCGGAACCGGAGCGCGTCGTGCGCGCGCTTCCATGCTTCCTTCATGCGGATGCCTTTTCCGCCGAGCCGCGCCACGATATCCTGGCCGAGCGGCGAGAAGCTCATCTGCGTCCCGCGGTCCTCCAGCGCCGCGCCGTAAACTTTTTTCGGCCGCGCGTAGCGCACCTCTTTCAGCACGGCGCGGAGCGCCGCGCGGATGGCCGCTTTCTCGCGGGGGGCAAGCCGCATCGCGTACACGTTCTTCCAGCCGTTGCGGTAGCGGTAGAAAGCGTTCGCGGTGGTCGGAAAGAGAAAAAGGTTCCGCAAGCGGGCGTCGCGGCGCGGCAGGCGGGCGAGGAGCTGCTCGCGGAAAAGGGCGTATTTCCCGCCGCCGATCACCGCGACGCGCTTCTTTTCAAGGAGGCGGAGGAGGAGCCCCGCCATCGCGCGGTCGGCGGCGGACTTGCTCGGCGTGAGCGTCCCATCCATGTCGAATACGATGAGGTCTTTCGCGGCGAGCGACGACGGCCGGCGCGGCGACATATTGCCCATGGTAGTCATTGTAGCAACCTGCGGAAATGCCGTACAATTGAAGCGTCATGGCAAAACGGAACGGCAACGGCGGCAGCAGGAACGGCGGCCGCGGCAAGGCGAACGGCGCGCGGGCGGGCGCCGGCGCAGGCGCGGCGGCCGCGCAGGATCGGTTGCACCCGGATACGAAAAAAAGCATTTGGGCGGTGAGCTTCATCGGCGGCGCCGTCATCCTCGCGCTCGCCGGCTTCGGCGACGCGGGGCCGGGCGGCAACCTCATCGCTCGCGGCCTCGGCGCCCTCTTCGGCTGGGGCTATTTCATCCTCCCCGCGACGCTCGTCTTCGCAGCGATCGCCTTCCTCATCTCGGCGCAGAAGAAATTCGTCGCGACGACGCTCATCGGCGGCGGACTCCTTATTCTTTCTTTCCTCGGCCTCGTGGACATCTTCTCGCCGTCGCACGGCGGCTGGCTCGGCCTCGCGCTCGGCGCGCTGCGCTATCCCTTTGGCGCTGCCGCGGCGGTTATCATTGACGGGTTCGTGCTCGTCATCTCCGTCCTTGTCACGGCGAACGTGCCGCTCCGGCTGCGCCGGCCGGAGAAAGCTGGAACGGCCGAGAAGGAAGCGCCGGTCGTCGTCACCGGGGAACATGCGCAGGAGGAGGAAGCGCCGCCGGAGCGCGGAACGGAAGCGGAAAAGGGGGAAGGGCGGCGGGAAGGGCCGGCAGCCGCGGCGGCGCCGGCGGCCGCGGAACCGAAAACCGATGCGCGGCCGCAACGAAAGATGCGGGCGCCCATCTTTACGAACTACGTCCCGCCGCCGCTGTCCCTCCTCAAAGCAGAAAGCGGAAAACCGACGACCGGCGACCTTCTCGCGAACGCGAACATCATCAAGCGGACGCTGGACAGCTTCGGCATCGCAGTAGACATGGGCGAGATAAACGTGGGCCCCGCCGTCACGCGCTACACGCTGAAGCCCGCCGAGGGCATGAAGCTCTCGCGCATCACGGCCCTGCACTCAGACCTTGCGCTCGCCCTGGCCGCGCACCCCATCCGCATTGAAGCGCCCATCCCGGGCAAGTCGCTCGTCGGCATTGAAGTGCCGAACAAGGCGGCCGCGCTCGTGCGCCTCGGCAGCTTGATGCACTACCCGGAATTCCAACAATCGGGGCCCTTGGGCTTCATCCTCGGGCGCGACGTCTCGGGCGAACCGGTCTTCGCGAACATAGACAAGATGCCGCACCTCCTCGTCGCGGGCGCGACCGGCAGCGGCAAATCCATCCTCGTCCACTCGCTCCTCGTGTCGCTCCTCTATAAGAATTCGCCGCGGACATTGAAGCTCGTCCTCATTGACCCGAAGCGCGTGGAGCTTTCCGTCTACGACGGCATCCCGCACCTCGTTTCCCCCGTCATCACGGAGAATAAAAAAGCGCTCGGCGTGTTCCGCTGGGCGATCTCCGAGATGGAGCGGCGCTATGAGCTCCTGCAGAAGGCCGGCAGCCGCGACATCGCGAGCTACAACGCGGGCCATAAGGACGAGGCGCTCCCTTTCCTTCTTATCGCAATCGACGAGATGGCCGACCTCATGACCTCCTATGGGCGCGACGTGGAGGGCTCCGTCGTGCGGCTCGCGCAGATGGCGCGCGCGACGGGCATCCATTTGCTTTTGGCCACGCAGCGGCCGTCCGTGGAGGTCATCACGGGCCTCATCAAGGCGAACATCACCGCGCGCGTCGCGCTGCAGGTGGCTTCGCAGATAGATTCGCGGACCATTTTGGACGCCGCGGGCGCGGAGAAATTGCTCGGCCACGGCGACCTGCTCTTCGTTTCCGCGGAGCTCGGGAAGCCGAAGCGCATCCAGGG
>CAZDJP010000015.1:0-10403 GCA_964505865.1 uncultured Candidatus Saccharibacteria bacterium | reverse complement strand
GACGTGGAGGTGAAGATGGTGTAAGCGAAAAAACCCGCTCCGGCGGGTTTTTTCGTTGGATTGGCCATGGATGCGCTCACCGCGCTCGCGGCACCCGTGACTTGACTCGCATGGCGCGTCTTTGCTATACTCTCCCCAAGGTTTCCTCGGAAGTTCTATGCGAATATCCATCACGTTCTTGCGCTTGGGAAGACGGCATCCGTTTTTTCTGACGCACGATCCCGCTTGAGGGCGGGGTTCGGGTGGCGGTGGCATGGACTTCCGGCGAAAAACCGGATTTTTGTTTCACATGCCCTTTATCTTGGGGAAAAAACTGAAAATGACGCAGGTGTGGAAGGAGGGGAAGGTGGTGCCCGTAACGGTCATCCATGCCGAGCCGAACACGGTGGATGCGGTCCGCACGAAGGAGAAGCACGGCTACGAGGCGGTGCGGGTTTCGCTCGGGAAGGCGAAGCGCGAGTTCCGGGACCGCGCGCGGGCGCCGGTGGAAGTCGCTTCGTTCAAGGCGGGCGACGCGGTGACGGTGGAATCGTTCAAGGAGGGCGAGAAGGTGCGCGTGAGCGGCACGACGAAGGGCCGCGGGTTCCAAGGGGTCGTGAAGCGGCACGGGTTCGGCGGCGGGCCGAAGACGCACGGCCAGAAGAACCGCTTCCGCGCGCCGGGCTCCATCGGCTCCACCGCGTTCCAGCGCGTCGTGCCGGGCCGCCGGATGGCGGGCCACATGGGCACGGATCGCGTGACGGTGAAAAATCTGGTGGTGGCTGGCGTTGACCGGGAAAAGAACCTCATCCTTCTCCGCGGCGCGGTGCCGGGCGCGCGCGGCGGCCTTTTGGAGATCAGGAAATGAAAGCGGCGAGATCAAAAATGGAAAATGTTACCATGCACGCCGACGTTTACAATTTAAAAAATGAGAAAGTGGGCGTTGCCGATCTGCCGGACGGCGTTTTCGGCGCGCGGTGGCGGCCGGCGCTCGTGAAGCAGGTCCTGGATGCGCAGCGGGCGAATGCGCGCGACCCGTGGGCCCATGCGAAAACGCGCGGCGAGGTGCGCGGCGGCGGGAAGAAGCCCTGGCGCCAGAAGGGGACCGGCCGCGCGCGGCACGGTTCCATCCGCTCGCCGCTCTGGGTGGGCGGCGGCAAGGCGCACGGCCCGCGCAAAGAACGCGATTATTCGCAGAAAGTGAACAAGAAAATGAAGCAGCTCGCCCTGTTCAGCGCGCTCTCGCGGAAGGCGGGCGATGCCGAGGTGAAGGTGTTCGATGCGTTCGCGCTCGAGGCGCCGAAGACGAAGGCGTTCGCCGCGGCGCTCGCCGCGCTCCTCAATATGAAGAAGGGCGCGAAGAAGTACGACGTGCTTTTGGTCGCAGGCGGCGCGAACGAGGACCTCCGCCGCGCCTCGTCCAATTTGCAGAAGGCGAAGATGCTCCCCGCAACATCGCTCAACGTGGAGGACGTTTTGGGCCACAAGAACCTTTTCATCGAACTGCCGGCGGTCGCGGCGATCTCGAAACATTATAAAAGATAACCGCCATGGCCGACCCTTTTCTCATCAAGAAGCCGTGGGTGACCGAAAAATCGTCGCGGCTCGGCGCGGCGGGGCAGTACGTATTCGTCGTCGCGCGCCGCGCGACGAAGCCGGAGATAAAGAAGGCGATCAAGGATGCCTATAAGGTGGACGCCGTGGCGGTGAACGTCGTGAACCGGCCGCCAAAGCGGAAGCGCTTCGGCGCGACGATGAAGGGGAGCCAAGAGGGTTACCGGAAGGCGATCGTCACCCTGAAAGCCGGCCAAAAGATCGACGCACAACGTTCATGAAATCCTACGCGCCCCACACCCCGTCCCGCCGCAGCATGACCGTGCCCGATTACGGCGCGCTTACGAAGACGCAGCCGTGGAAGCCGCTCCTGCGCCGCTTGAAATCGCATGCCGGCCGGAACGCGCAGGGCCGCATCACGGTGCGCCACCAGGGCGGCGGCGCGAAGAAGCTCTACCGACTCGTTGATTTCAAGCAGAATCGCATGGATGCGAAGGCGCTCGTGGAGACGGTTGAATACGATCCGTACCGGACGGCGTTCATCGCGCGCGTAAAGTACGGCGACGGGAGCCGCGCGTACGTCCTTGCGCCGGAAGGCCTGCGGGCCGGCGCGGAGATCGTGACGGCGGCGGCGGCGCCCTTGAAGACGGGCAATCGGACGAAGCTTAAGAACATACCGGTCGGCTACCAGGTTTACAACATTGAAATGACGCCGGGCCGCGGCGGACAGCTCGCGCGGTCGGCGGGATCGTACGCGGAGCTTCTTGCGAACGCGGACGGCTACACCGACCTGAAGCTCTCGTCGGGCGAGGTGCGGCGCGTGCCGTGGGAGGGGCTCGCTTCGCTCGGGCAGGTGTCCAATGCCGAGTGGAATTTGGTCACCATCGGAAAAGCGGGCCGTTCGCGGTGGCTCGGCGTGCGCCCCACCGTCCGCGGCAAGGCGATGAACCCGGTGGACCATCCGTACGGCGGCGGCGAGGGCAGCCAGCCGCGCGGCACGCGGAAGCCGAAGACCTTGTGGGGCAAGGTGACCGGCGGCCACAAGACGCGCAACCGCAAGGCGCGCTCCAATAAATTCATCCTGTCGCGCCGGCCGAAGCGCCTGCGGAAATAATCGTCCCGAAAAACCATGTCACGCTCGCTCAAAAAAGGACCGTATGTCGACAAGAAGCTCCTCGCGAAGATAGCGAAGGCGGGGAAGCCGGAGAACGCGCAGCCGATCAAGACCTGGTCGCGCGCGTCGGAGATCGCGCCGGAGATGGTGGGATACGCGTTCGCCGTCCACAACGGAAAGGTCTTTATGGAGGTGAAAATTTCCGAGGAGATGGTGGGCCACCGCCTCGGCGAGTTCGCGCCGACGCGGAAGTTCGTGAAGCACGGCGGGAAGATACAGAAGGAATTGGAGATCAAAGCCGCCGAAGCGCAGCGGACGCAGGCCGCGGCGGCAAAAGCGGCGGAGCCGGCGAAGAAATAGCGCGCACGCGCCACCCCTCCCATGCCAAGCGAACAAATTGCAAAACTGAACTACCTGAAGATCGCGCCGCGGAAAGTGCGGACCGTTGCGGACCTCCTGAAGGGCCTTTCGGCGAACGAGGCGGAGGCGCAGCTCTTGGCCCAGCGCCGCCGGCCGGCGAAAGCGCTCCTCAAGCTTTTGCGCTCGGCGGTCGCGAACGCTACAACAGCGAAGCACCTGAATGCCGACCATCTTTTCGTCGCTAGCATCCGCGTGGACCAAGGGCCGATGCTCAAGCGCTTTCTGCCCCGCGCGCGCGGTTCGGCGTCGCCGCTCCAGAAAAAGATGAGCCACGTGACGCTTGTCCTCGGCGTGGACGCCGAACTCGCGCCGAAATACAAGATCGTCGTCGTGAAGAAGCCGAAACTGCCGCCGGACGAGGAGCGGCGGAACGCGAAGGCGCGGAAGAAGCCCGTGACCGGCAAGCGCGAGCCGCCGAAGCCGGAACCGGAGAAGAAGGCGGGAAAGAAACCCGGTTTCCTTAAGCGGATATTCAGCCCGAAATCGCGCGCGTCAAAATAGCGATCATATAACGACCATGGGACAGAAGATACATCCAACCTCATTTCGCCTCGGGATCACGAAGAACTGGCCGGTGCGCTGGTTCATGAAAGGCGGCTATGCGAAATTCTTGGAGGAGGATGAGGCGATCCGGAAGGTCATCAAGCGGAAGATCGCGCTCGCGGGCGTTGCCGCGGTGGAGATCGAGCGCACCCAGGGAAACCTCCGCATCCTGATCCGCGCCGCGCGGCCCGGCCTCATCATCGGCCGCGGCGGCAAGGGGGTGGAGGACCTGAACAAGGCGATTGCGGACGCGATCCGCAAGGCGCGCAAGAACAAGACGCCCATTCCGATGAGCGTGACGATCGAAGAACTGAAGCGTTCGGAGGTATCGGCGCCGTACGTCGCGCAGCAGATCGCCTGGGACCTCGAGAAGCGGATGCCCTTCCGCCGGACGATGAAGAAATATCTGGAGCAGGTGGCGCAGAACAAGGAGGCGAAAGGGGTGAAAGTGTACCTCTCCGGGCGGCTGGACGGGAACGAGATCGCGCGGCGCGAGTGGCTCGTGCGCGGCGCCCTGCCGCTCCAGACCCTCCGCGCGGACATTGATTACGGCAAAGCGACCGCGCATACGACCTACGGGACGATCGGCATCCGCGTGTGGATCTATAAAGGGGAGATCTTCCGCAATAAAAAGGGCGCGAAAGGCGCGCCATAACCATGCTGATCCCGAAAAAAGTGAAACATCGCAAATGGCAGAAGGGGCGCTCGCGCAAGCGCCTGATCGACACGCGGGGGACCGCGCTTTCCTACGGCGCGTACGGCCTGCAGGCCATGAGCGCCGCGTGGATGACCTCGCGCCAGATCGAAGCGGCGCGGAAGACGATCACGAACTTCCTTTCGCGGAGCGGCCGCCTGTGGATACGCGTCTTCCCCGACAAGCCGGTGACCCTCCGCCCGCCGGAGACCACGATGGGCGGCGGCAAGGGGAGCGTGGACCATTACGTGTTCCCGGTTCGCGCCGGCCGGGTGCTTTTTGAGGTAGACGGCGTTCCTGAAGCGACGGCGAAGGAGGCGCTCCGGCTCGCATCGTTCAAGCTGCCGGTGAAGAGCAGGGTGATCGCGAAACAATAACATGAAGAAAAGCGAGATCAAGGAGTTGAAGGTGCGCCCCGCGAGCGAGCTCGCGCGCATGGTCCGCGAAACGAACGAAGCGCTGCGGACCCTGCGGTTCGACCTTGCGGCGGGCAAGGTGAAAGACGAGAGCGAGATCAAGGAGCTCAAGAAAAAGGTCGCCCGCATGAAAACATTCATCCATGAACAGCGAAACCGGAAACAATAAAAAGCGCCGCCGGCTTACGGGCACGGTCGTTTCGGACAAGATGCAGAAGACGCGCGTCGTCGCCGTGGAGCGCCTGAAGAAGCATCCCACGTACCTCAAATATTACCGCGTGACGCAGCGGTTCAAGGCGCACGACGAAGAAAACGCTTTTAAGGCGGGCGACCGGGTCGTCATCGAGGAAACGCGGCCGCTCTCGCGCGACAAGCGGTGGCGGATCGTCGGCAAAGCATAATCATGATACAGGAACGTTCTATCTTGAAAGTGGCGGACAACAGCGGCGCGAAGGCCGTGCGGTGCTTCCGCATCTTGGGCGGCACGCGGCACCGCTACGCGAACGTGGGCGACATCGTGGTCGCGTCCGTGCAGGCGGCGGAGCCGCGCAAAAACGTGAAGAAGAAGGACATCGTGAAAGTGCTCGTGGTCCGCACGCGGAACCCCCTCCGCCGCGCGGACGGTTCGTATGTGCGCTTCGACGAGAACGCGGTCGTCATTGTGGACGCCAAAAAGGAGCCGGTCGCGACGCGCGTCTTCGGCCCCCTGCCGCGCGAGCTCAAGGAGAAGGGCTATGAGAAGCTGATGACGATGGCGGAAGAGATCGTGTAACAACATGAAGATCAAAAAAGGCGACATGGTGAAAATAATGGCGGGAAAGGACCGCGGGAAGACCGGGAAAGTTTTGCATGCGCTGCCGGCATCGGGGAAGCTCGTTATTGAAGGGCTGAATACCGTGAAGAAGCGCTCGCGCCCGAAGCAGCAGGGACAAAAAGGGGAGACGGTGCTCGTCCCGCGGCCGCTCTCCGCTTCGAACGTGATGCTCGTCTGCGGGAACTGCAAGAACCCTACCCGCGTCGGCTTCCGCGAGGACGGCGGCAGCCGCGTGCGCTACTGCAAGAAGTGCCAGGCGGCCATTTCGTAACATTCCCATGCCGACCAACATGCAACAAGAGCATGCGCGCAGGAAAGAGATCCGCGGCTTTTTGGAGAAGATCGTCGTGGACGCGGGCGTCGGGCGCCTCTCCCAGACGCCGAACTTCGAAGAGAAGGCGTTGGTACAGGTCTCGCGCGACCTTGCGGCCGCGACCGGCCAGAAACCGCAGCTCCGCCGCGCGCGGAGGTCCATTGCCGGTTTCAAGGTCCGCGAAGGCCAGATCGTTGGGCTCCGCGCCACCCTCCGCCGCGGCAAAATGGTTGATTTTTTCGAGCGGCTGATTAGAATAGTATTGCCTCGCGTCCGCGACTTTAACGGTTTGGCGCCGGAGAGCGTCGACGGTGCGGGCGTTCTGAACCTGGGCCTCCGCGAAGCATTCGTGTTCCCGGAGATCGCGCCGGAGGAATCGCCGGTGTCGTTCTCGCTCGGCATTGCCATCGTGCCGCGCAAGCGCGGCCGCGCGGCGGCGCTCGCCGCGTTCCGCAAGCTCGGCGTGCCGCTCAAAGGAAAATAATCGCATCTATGGCAAAGGAATCCGTCATCGCGCGCAGCAAGAAGAAGCCGAAATACTCCACGCGGCTCGTCCGGCGGTGTTTCCGCTGCGGGCGCAAGCGCGGCTATATGCGCGCGTTCGGCGTCTGCCGCATCTGCTTCCGCGAGATGGCAACGAACCAGGAAATTCCGGGCGTAAAAAAGGCCTCGTGGTAAACACATGTATTACAGCGTCCTCGCACAATTGAAGAATGCGGTCCGCGCGCGGAAAGAGCGGATCCTGGTGCCTTTTTCAAAAATGGATTTCGCGGTCCTCGCCGCGCTTGCCGCGGCGGGCTTCGTGAAAAGCGCCGAGGAGGAGCTGCTGGGACGGAAGAAGTTCATCGCGGTGCGCCTCGCGTCCGGCGGCAAGGGCGGGTTCGCCGACTTCAAGATCTTGAGCAAGCCGAGCCGCCACCTCTATATCGATTACCGCAAACTGCGCTCCGTGCGGCAGGGCCACGGCGCGGGCGTCCTCTCCACCTCACAAGGCGTGATGACCGATCGCGAGGCGCGGAAACGGAAGGTCGGCGGCGAATACCTTTTCCAAATTTGGTAGCATGAGCCGCCTCATAAAAAAACCGATCGTGATCCCAAGCGGCGTTACGGCAGCCGCGGGCGGCGGCATGCTTACGGTCAAAGGACCGAAAGGCGAACTTGCGGTGCCGCTCCGCGGCGCGGCGGCGAAGGTGGAAGGGGGAAACATCGCTGCGACGTCGGGAACGGCATGGGCCCTCGCGCGGAACGCCGTGATAGGCGTGACAGAAGGGTTCGCGAAGGTCTTGGAGATAGAGGGCGTGGGCTACCGCGCCGTCCTTGAAGGCAAGGAGCTCGTACTCCATCTCGGCTATGCCCAGCCGGTGCGCTTGAAGATCCCCGAAGGTGTCGCGGTCAAGGTGGAGAAGAATACCATCACCGTTTCCGGCATCGATAAGGACCTCGTGGGCCGCGCGGCGGCGGAGATCCGCGCGCAGAAGAAGCCCGAGCCATACAAGGGGAAAGGCATCCATTACGCAGGCGAGGTGATCCGGCGGAAGGTCGGCAAGAAAGCGGCGGCGACAACCGGCGCGGCGGCCTAGCTCTTTCATTAAAAGAACATGAAATCCCGGAAAAAACTGAACGTGAAGCGGAAACGGCGAGCGGCGCGGACGGCCGCTCGCATCCGCGGCACGGCCGCGCGGCCGCGGCTCGTCGTGAACCGCAGCAACCGCTATGTTTATGCGCAGCTTATTGACGACGCGAAGGGCGTGACGCTCGCCGCGGCCACGAGCCGGATAAACGCCGCGGGCGCGGCCGCCGCGAACAAGGCGACGACGAAGAGCGAGCAGGCGTTCGCCGCGGGCGAGGCCATCGCGAAAAAAGCGCTCGCGAAGAACATCGCAAGCGCCGTATTCGACCGCCGGTCGTCGAAGTTCCACGGCCGCGTGAAAAGCTTCGCCGAGGGCGCGAAAAAGGGCGGATTGAAGATATAAAGCGTATACTGACCATATCTATGCCGTATCCATCGCATGAACGGGCGCACCGGGCGCCGCGCCCCATAAAAAAAGAAGAGTTCAACGAGCGCGTGCTTGACATGCGCCGCGTGACGCGCGTCGTCGCGGGCGGCAAGCGCTTCCGCTTCCGCTGCACGCTCGTCTTGGGCGACGGGAGGGGCCGCGTGGGCGTGGGGGTCGCGAAGGGTATCGATGTCCAACAGGCCGTCGCGAAGGCAAAAACGGCCGCAAAGAAGAACATGATCGCGGTGAATTTGAAGGACAATCGGACGATTGCGCACGAGGTCATGGCGAAGTACAGCGCGGCGAAGGTGCTCCTGAAGCCGGCGGGCGCGGGGCACGGCCTCCGCGCCGGCGGCGCCGCGCGCTTCGTGCTGTCGTTCGCGGGCGTGAAGGACGCGACGGCGAAGTGCCTCGGCCGCACGCCGAACAAGTTGACGAACGCGATGGCGGCCATTGAGGCGCTCAAAATGCTCAAAGCGTAACTCCCATGCGCATCCACGAACTACCATCCATCCAAAAGCGCTCGCAGCGCGTGGGCCGGAGCGGCAAGCGCGGCAGCTACTCCGGCCGCGGCGTGAAAGGGCAGAAATCGCGCGCAGGACGGCGCATGCGGCCCGCCGAGCGCGACATCATTTTGCGCATCCCGAAACGGCGCGGGTTCCGCAACCTCCCGAAGGCCGAAGAAATGGCCGTCTTCAACCTCGGCGGCCTCTCCCGCAAGCTGAGATCCTATGCGGAGGGGAAGGCGCCGCTCGCGCTGAACCTCGAGCTTTTGAAAACCGCTGGCCTGCTCGCGAAGAATTTCAAAGGGAGGGTGAAGCTTTTGGGCGACGGCGAGATGGCATTCGCGGTGCGCGTGGAGAACATGAGCGTCTCAAGGTCCGCCGGAGAAAAGATCCGGAAGGCCGGCGGCAGCGTGCAATAACGTTCCATGGGACGGTTCTTGCAAATCTTCAAGATCAAGGACCTGCGCACGAAGGTCTTCATCGTCGCGGGGCTCCTCGTCGCGTACCGCGTCTTCGCCGCCATCCCCATTCCGGGCGTGGACGCCGCGCGGCTCGCGAACTATTTCAATTCCAACCAGCTCTTCGGCTTCCTGAACTTCTTCTCCGGCGGCGGGCTCGCGAACCTCTCCGTCATGATGCTCGGCGTCGGCCCCTACATCACGGCGACGATCATCATGCAGCTCCTCACGATCATCTTCCCGCGCATGAAGGAGCTCTATTACGAAGAGGGCGCGCGCGGCCAGGCGAAGTTCAACCAGTACGCGCGGCTCATCACGGTGCCCTTGGCCATCGTGAACGCGTACGGCTTCCTCACGCTCCTCATCTCGCAGGGCGTCATTGACCGGCCGCCCTTCGCCGCGTTCGTGACGAACGTGATCGTCATCAGCGCCGGTTCCATGATCGCGCTGTGGCTGGGCGAGCTCATCTCCGAGCAGAAAGTGGGGAACGGCATTTCGCTCATCATCTTGGCCGGCATCCTCGCGGGCCTCCCGCGCTATCTCGGCACGGTGTTCGTTTCCTACGCGCCGACGCTCCTCACGACCTACCTCGGCTTCGCGGTCGCGGCCATCCTCCTCATCGGCGGCGTCGTGTATCTGAACGAGGGCGAACGGAAGATCCCTATCGCCTACGCGCGGCGCGTCCGCGGGAACAAGATGTACGGCGGCGCGCAGAGCTACCTGCCCCTCAAGGTGAACGCGGCAGGCATGATTCCTTTGATCTTCGCCATCTCGGTCCTCCTCTTCCCGCAATTCCTCGCCTTCATCGTTTCCATCTTTTCATCGGCATGGGGCTTGAAGATCAACGCGTTCGCGGCGGCGTTCGTCGCGAACCAGTTCTGGTACGGCGCGTTCTACTTCCTGCTCGTCTTCGTCTTCACCTATTTCTACACCTCCATCACGTTCAATCCAGAGGAGGTGGCGAAGAACCTCCAGCGGAGCGGCGGTTTCGTCCCGGGCATCCGGCCGGGCGAGAGCACGGAGAAGTTTTTCAGCACCGTCACGAACCGCATCACTTTCTGGGGCGCGGTGTTCCTGGGGCTCGTCGCCATACTCCCCATCGTCGTGCAGGCCGTGACCGGCGTCGCGGTCCTCACGATCAGCGGCACGGCGGTCCTCATCGTCGTCGCGGTGGCCCTGGAGACCATGCGCGAGGTGGATTCGCAGCTCACCGTGCGGGAATACGAGGGGATAGAATAGCCCCGACAAGCTCGAAAGAGTTGTTGTTTTTCTCGAAAATAATCCGAAAGGCATCAAAGAATGCTTCTTGCCCGAGCAGTATGGTTACATTCTCGCTTTCAATAAACCAAGCGGGGACATCGAGTTCTATTTCCGCGTACTTGATCTTAAAAGGCAGGTGGCCGACCATCACGGGAACTTTTCCCGGGCCGATTCCCAGAATTTCTTTACGCTCCCCCAATGTTATTCCGAGCGCCGCGGCATATTCCGCGTTGACAACGGTGGTATCGGCGCCGGAGTCAATGACCGCCGGGACTTCCAAAATCGTTCCGTCGCGCGCCTTCAGTTCGAGGATAATGACCGGTCGTTTTACTGTC
>CAZDJP010000014.1:0-12047 GCA_964505865.1 uncultured Candidatus Saccharibacteria bacterium | reverse complement strand
ATTGTAGCAAAAATCGGCTCTCCGGTCTGCCTCGATACTGCGCTGACTCGTGCTGGGGGGCCAGGAGTCGAACCTGGAATTCCAAGGCCAAAGCTTGGCGTGTTACCGATTGCACCACCCCCCAATGAATGCAAAGAGTGTATCACGCCACTCGTCCATCCGGCAATGCGCCGGTTCAGCGACGAACTTGATTTTACGGCTATTCTCAAAGTGCCGTGATAGGCCAACCCGACATTTTTTCGTCTCGTCCGAGAATTGCTCCTTTTATAATATATGCGCTGGAAGCGGTTCACTTGGCAGCCGATGACATGCGCCCAGAAGGAAATGATTTCTTGAATGCGGTTTTTCTGTAGTTTTAGCCAAAATAAGAAAAGGCGTATCATTTCTGCGTCCGTGTTGGTGAACATGACGCCGGATCCGGGGGCATAATCCTTTTCTTTCGATCCTTCTGCCCAGTACAACATGATTCCCATGAGCCACAACTCCCGCCTGCTCAGCGCCGTTATTTCGGAAGCTGCTTGTTCCATGATCGTTCTGGTTGTTCCTATCCGTTGCCTATGCTTTGTCTCTGCGCCCCGCCTCGCAGAAGCCCGTTTTTTGTCGGTGAGCCGTTGCCGCTGTCTTGCGGACAGCCCGATCGAACGAAGCCTCCTCCAGCGCGACATTGAAGCCGAGCTCGCGGGCGTGCGCCAGCTCCGCCTGCGCGGCCCGCTCCCGCCGGAGGAGCACGCGCGGGAAGAGAAACTGCTCAAGGACCTGGACGCCGTGAAGCGGTATATCGGCAAGGAGATCTGGCACATCGAGGAAGAGGAAAGATAGCGCAAGCACTATAGGCCCGCAGGCATAATATCCGCTCCGGCGAACTGGTCCCGGAAGCGAGCCGGAGCGGATATTATGCCTGCGGGCCTATTCCTTGCGCGGTTTTTCTCCTTCCCGCTGCGTGACGAGCAGTTTCAGGCGGCCGTTTTCCACTGCGGCCTTCAGCAGTTTTACGCGCTTGCCGGCGCGCACGGTCCAGACGCCGGGCTCCGGCGTGAGCGCGTTTATCTTGCGCACGATGGCCGCCGCAAGCTCCGCATCGCCCCGCTCCGCGCGCGCGAGATCTGTTTCGTCCACGCGGCCGTCGTCCGCCGCGAACTTTTTCGTATAGGTTGCCTGCGTCTCGTCCTGCGGCTCCGGCGCCGCCGCGCGGCCGGCCGCCGCGGCGGGGAGGGTTTTTACGAGGAGATCGCCGCCGAGCTCGGCGAGCGCTCTTTCGAGCGCCGCGTAATCGGTGCGCCGGGCATCCAAGGGGACGCTGGCACGGGCGAGGATGGGCCCGTGGTCCATCTTTTCGTCCATCAGATAGAGCGTGACGCCCGTCTCGCGCTCGCCGTTCATGATCGCCGACTGGATCGGCGCCGCGCCGCGATATTTCGGAAGGAGCGACGGATGGACGCCGATCGCGCCCCGCGCGGGGATCACGAGCACCGCTTGCGGGATGATCTTCGCGTAGGCGGCGACGACGAAAAGATCCGGCTTCATGGCACGGAGCTCTTTAATGAAATTTTCATCAAGCGCTTCGGGCTGAAAGACGGCGGCGTGCGGCGCCCGCGAAAGGGCGAGCCGTTTCACGGGCGGGGGAGCGATGATCTTTTTCCGGCCAAGAGGCCGGTCGGGGTTGCAGACGACGGCCGCGGGCGGCATGCCTGCCGCGAAGAGCCGTTCCAAAACGATCTCCGCGAACCGCGGCGTCCCGAAAAAGACGTAGCTCATTTTTCTTTCGCCGCCTTGGCCGCCTTTATGTCCTTTACGTCATAGACCTTCTTCGCGCGGTCAATGAAGAGCTTGCCGTCCAGGTGGTCCATCTCGTGCTGGAAGACGCGCGCGAGGAGCCCCCACGCTTTCACCTTCGCCGGCCGGCCGGCCTTGTCCGATCCCGCGATGACGATCCGCGCCGGCCGCGCGACGTCGCCCCACTTGCCGGGCACGCTCAAACACCCTTCCTCGTACGCCGCCGTTTCCTCGCTCGTTTTTTCCAGCCGCGGGTTGAAGACCGCGTAGAATTTCGTTCCGCCATGCGCGTCGGGGACCTCGGCGACGAACATCCGGTACGGCAACCCGATCTGGTTCGCCGAGAGGCCGATGCCGTTCGCCGCCTTCATGATGCGCCGCATCCGCGCGACGAGTTCGTTCACCTCCCGCCGCGCGTATTTTTTGAAATCAAAATCAGCCGTCGTTTTCCGGAGGAACCTTTCATCCTTTTTATTGCCGACGGTGAGAATGTCACGTTCCATGGGTGCGGGATGCGGATGCCTTCGGGCGCGGGTTCTTCGAATGCTGGCCCTGCGGCCGCGGGCGGAGGCGCCGCGCGGCGGGCGATGGCGCCCCCCGGAGGAGCGACATGAAGTACGCGCCGCGGTTCCTGACATCCCGCCGCAGGGCGATGTCTTTCGCGAGCGCGAGCAGCCGCTCGCCGCCGCGCTCCTTGGCGAGCTTGATATAGAGCGACTTGTGCCGCTCGTCGCGCAAGGCCTCCGCGATCGCGAGACCCATGAGCTGATACTTGCGGTAAATGCGCGACTCCTTTGCGCGCCGCCTGAGCTCCGCGAGGTAGCCGTCGGATGCCGCCGATCGTGTGATGCGCCGCGCCATGTACCACATTTTAATCCACCGTTGGGCGTTTGTCAGCACGCGCCCCGTAGTGTATTATAGAGCGTACATGCGAAGCGCCGGCAAGAAAGTATTGGAAATAGCGGTCATCGCCGTGGTCGCCGTGGCGCTCGTCGGGAGCGGCTACTGGCTTGGCTTCACGGACGGCCGGAACGTCCCGAAGCGCGTCGTCGTGACCGGCGTCACGAACTTCCAAGCGCCGTCCTCCACGACGGCCGATTTCAGCACGTTTTGGGAAGCGTGGCAGACGATCAACGATTATTACCTGAGAAACCCGTCGACCACGAACCAAGAAAAAGTGTACGGCGCGGTGAACGGCCTTGTGAACTCGCTCGGCGATCCCTACTCGGAGTTCTTCACGCCGCAGAGCAACCAGCAGTTCCAGGAGGATATCACGGGCGACTTCGGCGGCGTCGGCATCCAGATCGACCTTGACGCGGCCGGCCACCTCGTCGTCGTTGCGCCCCTCAAGGGGACGCCGGGCGCCGCGGCGGGGCTCCAGCCGAAGGATTGGATCACGGCGATCAACGGGACCTCCACCGACGGGATGACCGTTGATGGCGCCGTGAACCTCATCCGCGGCCCCGTCGGCTCCGTCGTCACGCTTTCCATCCTGCGCGGCGGCTGGGCGGCGCCGAAGGATTTCAAGATCACGCGGGCGACCATCAACGTGCCGAACGTTGCATTCGAGATGAAGGGCGACATTGCGTACCTCGCGCTCGCCGAGTTCACGCAGGATGCGGAGCCGGAGTTCTACGGCGCGCTCGTGAAAGCGGTGAACGCGAACGCGAAAGGGATCGTGCTTGACCTCCGCGACGATCCGGGCGGCTACCTGCAGGTCGCGGTGGACCTTGCGGGCTATTTCCTGAAACCCGGTTCGCTTATCGTAAAGGAGGTGGGCCGCGCGGTGCCGGAGCAGGATTACACGGCGACGGGCAACGGCGTTTTGGACAACTTCCCCATGGTCATCCTCGTGAACGGCGGCACGGCTTCCGCGGCGGAGATCCTCTCGGGCGCCCTGCGCGACGACCGCGGCATAAAGCTCGTCGGCGACCAGACCTTCGGCAAGGGGACCGTGCAGGAACTGGAACCGCTCTCGGACGGTTCGGCGATCAAGCTCACCGTGGCGCACTGGGTCCTCCCGTCGGGGCAGGTCCTGGACCACGTGGGTCTCGTGCCGGATTACGCCGTATCGAGCACTCCCGCGACCGCGACGAGCACGCCCGTCATCGGCGAGCCGCGCACGGGCCCCGACCCGCAGCTTGATAAGGCGATCCAGGTATTGCAGGCGGAGATCAACCAGCAGGGATAGCCGGAAAAAGAATGCTCCATTTTGCCGTTTGCCAATGAGAGTGATCCTGCTTGAAGACGTTAGGAAAGTGGGCAAAAAACACGAGGTGAAGGAAGTGAGCGGCGGCTACGCGCGGAACTTCCTCTTTCCGAACCGGCTTGCCGAACCGGCGACGCCGGGCGCTTTGAAGAAGCTCGCGGCGCTTATCGCCGAGCGCGAACGCGGCGGCGCCGAGCTCCGCGCGCGGCTTGAAGAGATCGCGCGCAAGCTCGCCGAGACCACGTTGGCATTCGAGCTAAAAGCGGATGCGACCGGCGCGCTGTTCGGCTCGGTCAACAAGGAATCCATCCTAAAGGCGCTCCGCGAGCACGGCCTCGTAACGAAGGAGCGGGTGGAGATGGAACTTGACCATCCGATCAAGGAACCCGGCGAATATGTCGTGCCGATAGACCTCAAGAAAGGCGTGACGGCAAAGCTCCGCGTGAGCGTCAAAAAAGCCCCCTAGGCCGCGGCCTCGCGCGCCGCCGCCCCTCTATTGCACCGCGACGACCGTCGCCCTTCGGCGCGAGCCGTCGAATTTCGTTTTTGTTTTCGCCGCGAACCGGACCGTGCCGCCCTTCGCCGCGTAGAGCGTGTCGTCGCCGGCCCGCAAAACGTTCGCGCCGGGCGCGTACTTCGTTCCGCGCTGGCGGACAATGATCTGGCCGACCGTCACCTTTGCGCCATGATTGATCTTCACGCCGAGCCGCTTCGCGACGGAATCGCGGCCGAGCTTGGTCGATCCGAGGGCTTTGGTATGCGCCATAGTGCCCTCCATTGTATGGTAGAATGGAGGCGAAGTCAACATGCCCTCCATCAACAAGCTCATTCTTGACATCGAGACCGTCGGGGAAGATTTTGACCAGCTGGACCACGCGACGGAGGAGAACCTGACGCGCTGGATCCGGAAGGATTCGGATGACGAGGAGGAGTATCAACGGGCGCTCGCAGAATTAAAAGAAGGGCTCGGCTTTTCGCCGCTCACGGGCCAGGTCGTCGCGCTCGGCGTTTTGGACTACTACAAGAACGAGGGCGGCGTTTATTATCAGGCGCCGGGACAAAAGAACGACGAGATAAAAGAGGACGGCATCTCGTTCAAGCAGATGACGGAGGAGGATATGCTTCGGAAGTTCTGGGAGCTTGCCGCGCGGTACCAGGTTTTCGTCACCTTCAACGGCCGCAGCTTTGACATCCCGTTCCTCATGGTCCGTTCCGCGATCCACGGCATCCGGCCGACGAAGGACCTTATGCGCGGCCGCTACCTCTACCAGAACAATCCCGAGGCGCTCCACATCGACCTTTTCGAACAGCTCACCTTCTACGGCGCCGTGCGGCGGAAGGGCGGCCTGCATCTCTGGGCGCGCGCGTTCGGCATCCCGAGCCCGAAGTCCGGCGGCGTGGCGGGCGATGACGTGGGGCCGCTTTTCAAGAAAAAGAAATTTTTGGACATTGCGCGCTACAACGTGGGCGACCTCCGCGCGACGCGGGAGCTCTACGAGCGCTGGGAGAAGTATTTGAGCTTCGCGTAAGCGGCGGCGCCATCGCCGCCGCCGCGCCAGCGCCGCCGCGCTTGTGCGCCACCAGGTTTTTTTAACGGGCGTTTAATGGCCGGCGTGGTATGATCGGCCCGTGCAAAAACTGAAAAGGTGGATGGGGCTCCATCGGCGGGAGATCGTCTTTTTTGTCGCGCTGTTCCTCGCGTCGTCTTTGAGCTTCGGCGCGGGCTACCTCGCGAACCGCGAGTTCGTCCATGCGCCCATTGTCATAGAGAAATGCTCGGCGCAGTAAAGCGGCAGTAAGGCAACGGGAAGACGGCGGCAGGGGAACGGAACCGCGATGGCGCCGCGCGCACGGCATCGCGCCGCGCGCACCCGCCGCGCCGAAAAACGCCGCCAAAAGAAAACCCGCGAGGGTTACGCGGGTTTTCTTTGCTGCGGCGCGGCATGCTCTTGTGGCGGCACCGTCGGATACTGTGGCGGTCCGTCCTGCGGCGTCGCTTTCGCGACGTGCGGCATCATCGGCATTTGCTTTGCCGGCGCTGCTGGCGTCCCAGAGGCCATGGCGGCCGGCGCAGCCGGAGCTGCGGCGGACGGGGACGGGGATGCCGAAACCGCCTGTTTCGCCAGTTTCCTCGATGCCTCGCCTTCGCCCGGCCAGAAGAGCCAAAGGGCGATGGCGGCGAGAACGAGAACGATGACGATGACGAGGGGCCAGTTCAAGTGCGAAAGGGAGAATGCCGATCCGACTTGCGCGACCGCGGGATTCGCGTTGTTCGCGGCCGGCGCGGCGAGCGATCCTTCCGGCGCCGGAGAGTTGCCCGTTCCCTGCGCCGGAGCCGAGGCTGCGGCGGAGGGGCTCGGCGAAGCCGCCGCCGGCGCGCCTTGCGGCGCAACGCGCGCTCCGGCTGGCGCCGGCGCCGCGGACGGCGCGGAATACGCAACCGATGCCGGCGCGCCCGCTATGGCGTTACCGATCGCGGTAATCGTCCCGCCGATCCCTTGGAGCGTCGCAAGCACTGCTGCTTCGCGGCCCGCCACAAGCGACGGGTTCGCCGCGAGCGCGGATTGGATGCCGCGGAGCGAAGCGGCGAGAAGCGTAAGCGCGCTTTGGAGCGATGCAATGTCTTGCGTGGAAAGCGCGGTGGCGCCGAGCGAGAGGGGCGATCCCGACGCCGCTCCCGATGACATCGCGCCCGCGGCTGCCGCATTCGCGGACGGCGATTGGGCCGCCGACTGCGCCGCCGCTTGCGCCTGCAGCTCCAAAAGCTGCGCCTTCATCGCCGAAAGCTGCTGCTCAAGCGCGGCGGCCTCCGCCGGCGTGAGCTGCGCCGCGGTCGCTGCGTGCGCCGAAGCGATCATGCCTCCGAAGCTCGCGATTGCAACAAGGCAAAAAACGGAAACAAAAAGTTTTTTCATAAAAGTTATTTTTACCTTCATTTACCTGCAATATGACGGCCTTTGCATATGGAGGGCGTCAAGGAGCGCGGAGGATGTGTCAAACGGCTACCCGCAGTATAGGCGCGCAATGCGGAGAATGCAACTCCATTGCTCTTCGTGAAGGTTTTTCATATAATTGCTGTCGCGGCGGCGAGGGCCGCAGCGGACGCCAATGGAACTCAGGAACATCGCCATCATTGCCCACGTGGACCACGGGAAGACGACGCTCGTGGACGCGCTCTTGAAGCAGAGCGCGCATTTCAAGTTAAAGACGGGCGCGGCGACCGAGCTCATCATGGATACGAACGAGCTTGAACGCGAACGGGGGATCACGATCTTTTCCAAGAACGCGGCGGTGCGCTATAAGGACGCGAAGATCAACATCGTGGACACGCCGGGACACGCGGATTTCGGCGGCGAGGTGGAGCGCATCATGCGCATGGTGGACGGCGTGCTTTTATTGGTGGACGCGAAGGAAGGGCCGATGCCGCAGACGAAGTTCGTCCTGCGGAAGGCCATCCAGGCGGGGCACAAGGTGATCGTCGTGATCAACAAGATCGACAAGCCGGACGCGCGGCCGGAATGGGCCCTGAACGCCACCTACGACCTGTTTTTTGAGCTGGACGCGACGGAGGAGCAAATTGAATTTCCGGTCATCTACGCCGCGGCGCGCGAGGGGAAGGCGGGCACGGCGAAGGACCTCGCCGCAATGAAGGACATTGAACCGGTCTTTGAGGCGATCGTGAAATATATTCCGCCGCCCGCGAAACCGGAACACGCGCTCGCCGCGCAAAAGGCCGGCGAGCCGGAAACTTTACAATTTCTCACCGTGAACCTTGCCTACGACAACTATAAGGGGAAGATCGCGATCGGCCGCCTCTATGCCGGCACCTTGCGCAAGGGCGCGGCCGTCGCGCACGTCGCGCGCGGTGGCGCCGTGAAGAAAGAAACGCTCACGTCGGTGATGGTCTTTGACGGATTGAACCGCGTTGACGTGGATGCCGCCGAGGCGGGGGACATCGCGGCCATCGCGGGCATCCCGGACGTGACGATCGGCGAGACGATCACGGACCCCGACCATCCGCTGCCCTTGCCCACCATCCACATCGACGAACCGACGATCAAGATGACCTTTGCCGTGAACACGTCGCCCTTCCGCGGGCGCGAAGGCAAGTTCACGACCTCGCGCAACCTGAAAGAGCGGCTGGAAAAAGAACTGGAAACGGACGTGGCGCTCACGGTCGTGCCGACCGACGCGGCCGACCGATGGATCGTCGCCGGGCGCGGCGAGCTCCACCTCGCCATTCTTATAGAGAAGATGCGGCGTGAGGGGTTTGAGCTGGAGGTGTCCAAGCCGGAGGTGATCTTCAAGGAAGGGCCGGCGGCGGGCGGCGCGGCCGGCGCCGGCGCGGGCGGCATGCCGTCCGGCGCGCCGCGCAAGCTGGAGCCGATGGAGCTCGTCTCCATTGAAGTGCCGAACGAATACAGCGGCACGGTGATAGAAATGTTCGGGAAGCGCCTCGGCCTGATGAAGAACATGCGCTCGGACGACAAGGGCAACGCTTTCATGGACTTCGAAGCGCCGACGCGCGGCCTCATCGGCATCCGCAACAAGTTCCTCACCGCGACGCGCGGCACGGGCATCATGAACGCCATCTTCCTCGGCTACGAAGAGTACAAGGGCGAGATCACGGCCATCCCGCACGGCTCCATCGTCGCTACGCAAGCCGGCAAGTCAAACAACTACGGCCTCGTGACCGCGCAGGGCCGCGGCACGCTCTTCATCGGGCCGGGCGTGGATGTCTACGAAGGGATGGTCGTGGGGGAGAACGCGAAAGAGGGCGACGTCTTCGTCCATGTCGCGCGCGAGAAGCAGCTTACGAACTTCCGCGCGAAGAACGAGGGCCTCGCCGACCAGCTCTTAACGCCGCTCAACCTGTCGCTGGAAGACGCGCTGGACTATATCGCCGACGACGAGCTCGTGGAGGTGACGCCCACAAACATCCGCATACGGAAGAAATATCTGACCGAGGTGGACAGGAAGCGGGCGGGGAGGTGATAATTATTGAATATGCCCGACCGCTCCACGTTCTACGGCCTCGGCATCGCGCCGAACATTCTGGCTGTGCTTGACCGGCTGCATTTCAAGACGCCGACGCCGATCCAGGAGAAGGCGATCCCGCCCGCGATGGAAGGGAAGGACCTCATCGGCCTCGCGCAAACAGGCACGGGAAAGACGCTCGCGTTCGCCGTCCCCATGGTCCAGGCGGCGCTCGGCGGAAAGCACGGCCTCGTCGTCCTCCCCACCCGCGAGCTCGCGCTGCAGGTCGAGGAGACGTTCAAAAAGATCGGCGCGCCGCTCGGCGTCCGGACCGCGCTCGTGATCGGCGGCGGATCCATGAGCTTGCAGGTCCAGGCCCTGCGCCGCAATCCCGCGGTCGTGATCGGCACGCCGGGGCGTATCATCGATCACCTGGAGCACCGGACGGTTTCGTTCAAAGGCGTGGGGATGCTCGTGCTTGACGAGGCGGACCGCATGCTTGACATGGGCTTCGCGCCGCAGCTTGCGCGCATCGTGAGGGAAGCGCCGCGCGAGCGCCAGACCATGCTTTTCTCGGCGACCATGCCGAACGAGATCGTGCAGCTCGCGCACTCTTACATGAAGCTGCCCTTGCGGATAGAGATCGCGCCGCCCGGGACGACCGTGGAGAAAGTGACGCAGGAGCTCTTCTTTATTTCCAAAGACGACAAGCCGCGGCTCCTTGAAAAGTTGCTTGAGGAATATAAAGGTTCCGTCCTCGTCTTCTCGCGGACGAAGTACGGCGCGAAGCGGATTGCCGCGCGCGTCCGCGCTTTGGGCCACCCGGCTGCGGAGATCCATTCCAACCGGTCGCTCAGCCAGCGGCGCGAGGCGATGGATGGCTTTCGGAACGGGAAGTACCGCGTGCTCGTCGCGACCGACATCGCCGCGCGCGGCATTGATGTCCAGGGAATAGAGCTCGTCCTGAACTACGACCTGCCGACGAGCCCCGAGGACTACGTCCATCGCATCGGCCGCACCGCCCGCATGGGCGCCGCCGGCCACGCGATATCCTTCGCGACGCCCGACCAGCGCGGGGACGTCCGCGACATTGAACGGCTCATGCGGGCGACCCTGCCGTCAAAAGCCGTCCCGCCCCTGCCGCCAGCGCGGTTCACGCCCGGCATGCCGCTTGAACGGCCGGATCGGCCGCGCAGATTCCAGCCGCGCCGCCATCACGACAGGGGGTACTCGCGCCGGTTCGGAAGGAGAAGTTAATATGTTTTTATCTGGCAGGTTTTATGGCAGGCGATGAAGTTATGAACATTGATGATTTTAAAGCGAAGCTCATTAGCGATTGGCGAGGCAAGTTGCTGACGACAGACATTTTGCGTTATTCTGATAGCGTATGAACACCACGCTTAAGGCTAGAAAAAAGGCTGCGCCGGCAAACTTGCGCAATAGTGAGAAAGAGCAAGAGTTCAAAAGAAACTTCAGGAATAAAATCATTTGCGGCGACGCGGTTGAGGTTCTAAAACAGATCCCAGATGGCGCCGTTGATCTTATTATCACTTCGCCCCCATACAATCTGAAAAATTCTACCGGTAATGGGATGAAGGACGGTCGCGGCGGCAAGTGGGCGAACGCGGCGCTGCAAAAAGGATACTCCCACCACGATGATTGCATGCCGCACGCCGAATATGTGAAGTGGCAGCGAGACTGCCTGAACGAAATGATGCGTGTCATTCCGGATGACGGCGCGATTTTTTATAACCACAAATGGCGCGTGCAAGACGGCCTGTTGCAAGACCGACAAGATATCGTGGACGGCTTTCCGGTTCGGCAAATCATTATCTGGCGACGAAAAGGCGGCCTGAATTTTAACGCCGGTTACTTTCTGCCAACCTACGAGGTTATTTATCTGATCGCCAAACCAGATTTTAAGCTTGCACCGAAAGCGAACGCGCACGGCGATATTTGGGAATTTACTCAGGAAATGAACAACGAGCACCCCGCTGCATTTCCAGTAAGCTTGATTGACCGCATCGTTTCCTCAACGGACGCCAAGCTTATTCTGGACCCATTTATGGGTTCTGGTACAACGGCGATTTCGGCGCTGAACTATAAACGTGACTACATCGGTATTGAACTTTCACCAGAGTATTGCGAGATGGCCGAAAGGCGGATCAAAAAGCACAAAGCCCACGCGAAACTTTGGTAAAGATAAATATGCCGAAGAAACCCGTAGTTTATACAAAGCCAGCGCTCATCAAAAAGCTAAAGGCAATTGCAGCGAAGGGTTGGATTCTAAACGCGCGAAAAGGCAATAGCGGCGGCATCGGCAATACGCTGGAAGACTTGCTTGGCATCAAGGAGAATAATTTGCCTATTCCGAATGCCGCCGAATGGGAATTGAAAACGCAACGATCAGGGACATCGTCGCTCACCACGCTCTTCCACGCCGAACCGTCGCCGCGAGCAATGCGCTTTGTCCCTGCTGTATTTTTGCCGAAGTATGGATGGGCGCACCAAGAAAGCGGGAAGAAATATCCAAGAGGGGAGATGAGCTTCCGACAGACCATCCACGGTTCGTCGCATAGCGATCGCGGTTTTATGGTGAAGATTGATCGTGGCGCGAAAAAAGTGCTCATTTCGTTTGACGCGAGGAGCGTTGATCCGCGGCACAAGACGTGGCTTCGATCGGTCGGAAAACGAGCGGGGCTCGGCGAACTCAAGCCACAACCGTATTGGGGTTTTGATGACCTGAAACACATCGCCGGCACAAAATTGCTCAACACTTTTTATGTACAGGCCGACGCCAAAACGACGCGAGGCAAAGAATACTATCGTTACGGGAAAATAATGGTATTGCAGAAATTCAGCTTCGAAAAGCTTTTAAAGGCAATTGAACGGGCGGAGGTGCTGGTAGATTTTGACGCCCGCACCGGGCACAATCATGGCACCAAGTTTCGCATGCGGCAGGATTGCTTGCCGAGCTTATACGCAAAGAAAGCGATTATTATTAAGTGCAGATAAGATTCATTTTGTCTGCCCTACAAATACCCTACTTTCTTCAGCCAGAAATCATTCTCCCACTCCCAGAGCTTCT
>CAZDJP010000013.1:9013-12127 GCA_964505865.1 uncultured Candidatus Saccharibacteria bacterium | reverse complement strand
ACGTAGCTCGCGCCGCCCTGCGTGATCACGGCGGACGCGGGCACGGT
Organism: uncultured Candidatus Saccharibacteria bacterium; assembly: GCA_964505865.1. Lineage (GTDB taxonomy): Bacteria > Patescibacteriota > Minisyncoccia > UBA6257 > 2-01-FULL-56-20 > CAZDJP01. The sequence goes on along the minus strand of CAZDJP010000013.1, from coordinate 12,080 downwards.
AACGACGTTTTGATGCGCCGCCGTCACGATGTTCGCCGTCACGCTCATGCCCGGCTTCACCTCGTCGGTCCCCGACGCATCGTTCATGCTGATCTGCACGTTGTAGTTCACGACGCCTTGGCTCACGGTGCCCACCGGGTCCACCTCGGTCACGTTCCCCGCGAGCGAGAGGCCGCTTATGGCATCAAAAGTGAGCGTTGCCTTGTCGCCGAGGTTCACCTTCGCCGCATCCACCTCGTTCAGGGTCACCTCCGCGATCTTCTTGCCGCTCACCATGCTTACGGCGGGCGCGGGCACCGCGGCGCCGACGGTCGCGGGCACGGCGGAGACGACGCCCGCGACCGGCGCGCGGATGGAATCATCCGCGAGGTTCTGCTCCGCGGTCGCCAGGTTGTTCTGCGCCGTTTCGATGCTTATCTCCTGCGTTTGAAGGTCTACCGGCGTCGGCCCCGCAACGAGCTCCGCGAGCGTCGCGCTCGCTTCGTTCAGGGCAAGCTGGTCGTTCGTAATCGTGTTCTGGTCGTCCACGATGCCCGTCACGATGCCCTGCACGCTCGTTACTTCGCTGTTCGACGTCTCGAGGTCGTTGCCGAAAGTCGTCTGGAACGTGTTCGTGACCGCGGGCAGCGGCGCGAGGTGCGCGTCCTTCGGATAGTTGTTCAGGACAAAGTTCAAAAGGTCGTTGATCGACTTCACGCTCGCGGCGACGAGCTGCGCCCCGTTGAGGGTCTCCGCAAAGAGCGGGTCCAACGTCGACTCCGGCGCATTGCGGTTCGCGGCATGATAGTCCGCAAGGTTCGCCTGGTACGCCGCAAGCGCGGCGTTGTAGGCCGGCGCGACGGCGTCCGCGTAGGGCTGCGTCGCTGGCTGGAGGTATGCCGGCATGAGGTTCACGTACGCTTCGGGGTTTTCCTGGCTCTTGTTGATGTTATAACCCGTGGCAAAATTGCCGGCATCCGTCATGACCGTCTGCAGATTCACCAACACGGAACCGAGCGTGTCGTAGCCGTTCTCATAGTCGGTCGCGAGCGTCGTTGAAGCGGTAGCGAGGTTCTGCTCGTCCTGCGCAACGGCATTTTGGTCGCTGATGAGCGTGCTCGTCGTGATCTCCTGCATCTTTTCGAGCGCAAGCTGCGCTGATCGGAGCGCGAGCTGCGCCTGCCGCGCCGCCCGTTCTTCGTTTGTCGTATCAAGCTGGACGAGCAGCTGCCCCGCGCGCACATGGTCGCCGGGCTTCACGTAGACGCCCGTCACCGTTTCCGTCACCTGCGGCTTGATGTCAATTTGCGACGTATTTTGCATCTGGCCCGTGCCGCTCACCGACGCGACGACGGTGCCCGTGGCCGCTTCCGCGATCACGTACTTCGCCGCCGCCGGCGCGGCGGTGGCCGACGAATACCAGTAATAGCCGCCGACCACGACGGCAATCGCGATGACGAAGGAAAGAAACTGGTGGGCGGCGATGAATCGGCGGAGAGAATGTCGCATGATTGAATTGGACCTAGGTACTTAATAAATGCTTGCCGGCGCTGGCGCGGGCGCGGGCGCCGGAAGCACCCGGATAAATCGCGCGACCACCTGCCCCGCGCCGTTCGGCGCGCCGATCACGGCAACGACATCGCCGACATTGAGCTCGCCTACGGAGACTGCGGCGCCGTTCTTCTCGATGTCCGTGCTCGTCGGCACCGCGACGGATGTTTCATCGCCGTCAGGATCGACGAGCGAAAGCGTGCTCGTGCCGACATCCACCACTTTTCCAATCGCCCCGTGCGGGTTCGGTCCGCGGAGGACGAAGAGCGGCCCGAATGGCAGGGGCGTGAACGGCGCCCCGTAGAAATTCTCAAAGTAATGGCCGCTGAGATCGGCATGGAAAGAGGCCTCACGGTAGCCCACGGCGGTACCGAGGCCGAAGGCGACAAGGAGGAGGATGATCCCGCCGATGATCCACAAGATGGCGCGCAGCTTCGAAGATCGCATGAGGTCTTTCATGGTACGTTAACCGCGCATCGGGTGCCGGAGGAGAAAGATCTCGCGCAGGAATTTGGCGGCGGACCAAAGGGCGAAAAGAACGCCGGTAAAGAAAAGGGCGACGGCGAATGCCGGCAATGATTCCACGGCGGAGAGAAGAAAATCTGAAAGGTGCGCAGCGGCGGCAGAGAAATTGAAAAGAAGCAAAGAGAGGAAAACGAAAAATCCGGAATGCGCCGCCTCCGCGGCGGTCTCGCTCCATCCATAAGCGATGAGCGAAAAGGATCCCGCGAGCGCCGCGCCGAACGCGCCCGCCCGCCGCGCGCGGCGGCGGCGGCGTTCCGTTTCAATACGCAGCACGATCCTCTCCGCAAGCCCCGCCGGCGGCTCCGGCGCTGCGCCCAATATCCTCCTTGCCATGAAGGATATACGACGGCTGCCGCAGATTTGGTGCGGGACAGCTTCGGCGCAGGAATAAATAGCCGATACCTTTATTCCGCCCTCCCCGGCCCTATGCCGCGCCCGCCAATAGTTTTCTGAGGAACGCAAGCCCGCGGCGGTGGCGGCTTTTCACGGTGTCGATCGGTTCCCCGAGCGCCTCTGCGATCTCGCGGAATTTCAGGGCGCCGTGGTAGCGCATGACGAGCACCGTTCGGTAGTCGGGCGGCAGCGCGCGAAGGAGGCGCGCGAGGTCCTCCCTTGTCCTTGCGCGGTCAAAAAGAGCTTCGGGGGAGGGCTGCGCGCCGAGGTGCGGCGCAAGGAGCGCATCCAGCGCCCCGTCGTCATCCGCTATCTGCGAGAAGAGGAACGGTTTTTTCTTTTTGATGGCGTCGAGCGCCGCGTTCCTTGCAATGGTAAAAAGCCACGTCTTGAAGCTTTTGGACGCATCGAAGGTCTTTAAGTTCCGCCATGCCCGGACAAATGTTTCTTGGGCGATGTCCTCCGCATCCGCCCCTGTCCGCACGTAGCGGTAAGCGAACCGGTAGATCCCGTCCGCGTACCGGCGCACGAGCGACACGAAAGCGTCGTCGTCGCCCGCGAGCGCCGCCGCTACGGACGCCGCATCCTGGTCGTTGCCGATGGCCATAATAGTTAATAT
>CAZDJP010000013.1:0-8913 GCA_964505865.1 uncultured Candidatus Saccharibacteria bacterium | reverse complement strand
ATCGTGCGGGGCGAACCCCGTCCTATATGAATTCCTCTTCCGTTTCCGTTTCCGTCTCTTCCTCCTTTCTCCGCTCGCTTTCGCGCGCCAGTTCAAAGAGCGCGAGGGCGGCGAACGCGAGGCCAACGTCGCGGAAGGTGACGAGGAACGCCGAGAAATTGAGGACGGTGATCGCGGCGAGCGTCACGACGGCGAACATGGCGGACCACCGCAGTTTCCGCCCGGCAAAGAGCCAGACGGCGAGGATGATCTCGTAGGCGGCGAACCCCGTGAGAAGAAGCTGCGGCGAGAAGGACGACGCAAGGAATGCCGGCAGATAGCCCATCCACGATGACGGGTCAAGGAGGGCGTCCACGCCCGCGTAGAAAAACACGAACGCGAGGCCCCACCGGAGGATCGTCGCCGCGGCATTATTCTTCATGGTTCCATTCTACCATATCGCCGCGCCGGCGCGGCTATTGCCGTCGCGCGTAGCGGCCCGTGAGCTTCGCCTGTTCAATGATGAGTCCCTCCATGGCCGCCTCGAGCTCCGCTTTCCCCGCCGTCGCGGGCAGCGCGAGCGGCTCCCTGAGCGCATACAGATAAAACTCATAACGGTGCGTTCCCGATGGCGGACAGGGGCCGACGTAACCGGACCTCCCGCCGCCGTGCCTCCCCTCTTCCGCGCCTGGCGGCACGCTTTCCTCTTTTATGAGCGTTGCCGTCGGGGCGATGTTCCAAACGACCCAGTGCGTGAAGCCGCCCGGCATTGGCGCGTCGGGGTCGTGCATGACGAGCGCGAGCGACCGCGCCGCCGCCGGCACGTTCTGTATCTGCAGTTCCGGATTGACGTTCCCGCCGTCGCAGGTGAACTTCTTCGGTATCATCCCGCCGTCTTCAAATGAGGGGCTCGTGAGGATCATGTTCGTTTTCCTTCCGCGTATTCATGGTACTCCCTCCGCGCGAGTTCCAACGTCGCTTCGCTGCGCGGCTTCGTGACGCCCGGATACCGCCACGCGCTGATCACTTTCCGTTCGCGGCCCTTGTCCTCCACCATCACCCAGATCTCCTGCGTCCAGCGCTCGCGTTTCGCCGCGCCCGGCCGCCCGCCCATGGACTTCAATGACGCAGGTTGCATCATTGCGATCGTCTTCGGCGCAACGCCTTCCTCGATCCGCTTCGGGGCGTTCAACACCCGCCGCACGCGCATCGGCGACAGCCGATACTGCATCATTTTCGCCCGCGCATGAAACGTCCATGAAAGCACGGCGGTGGATATGCTCCATTATATCTCCGCGACTATGCAGATTCCACTGTTTCCACCCGCTTCACTTTCGCGGCCGGCGGCCCCTTGCGGCACCATGCGAGAAACGCGTCCACGCCGGCCGCTTCGCCTTCCGCTTCGAGATAGACCGAATCGTCCGGTTCATTCCGTGCCGCGAGGAGCGCGATACGGAGCCGTCGCGCCTCCTCCGCGGCGGCGTATCGGAACCCGACGCCCTGCACGCGGCCGCAGACCTTAATGGCAAGCTTTTTCACGTTCGCCTAGTGCGTTGCCGCAATGTGGTCAACGCTGTATTGCAAACTGCCGCCCGTTTTCTTGCCCGGATTGAAAATGCCCAGCGGGTCGAATATCTTTTTCACCCCGGCGAAGAGCGCCGCGATCTCCGGCCCGTACATTTCTTCGAGGTACGGCGTGCGGATCAGGCCGTCGTTGTGTTCCGCGGTGATGGAGCCGCGGTATTGGAACACGAGCCGGTATACTTCTTCGGAGATCTTCGGGATGAGCGCGCGCACGCGCGGATCGCGGAGGTCCATGAGCGGGATGATGTGGAAATTGCCGTTGCCCGGATGCCCCGCAATCGTATAAACAAGGTCCTTTTTATAGCGGTCAAGGATCGCATTCACTTTCGGCAGCACCTCTGGCAGGTATTCCGGTTTCACGATGAAATCGTCAATGAACGGCGCCGTGTCCTTGTCCTTCACTGCGCCATGGAGGAGCGCGAAGCTCTCGCGCCGGATGGTCCAATACTTTTCGGCTTCCTCCTCGCTCCTCAGGATGCGGATCTGCACGCCCGCGTGCGTTTTCGCGAACGCGAGCACTGCCGCGCGAAGCTTCTCCAGCTGTGCCGTGAGATCGTCCCCGTCGTCCGAGGCGAGTTCCACGAGCATCACCATCTTCGGCATCCCGTGGCGCAGGACCATGAAGACCTCCGGCAGGAACTGCCAGGCGAGCTTTACGATGTTTCCCTTCATGTGCCCGATGACCGCGCGCCAGAGCTTCACCGCAACCTCGAGCGTCTTATCGTCGTAGGACTCAATGCTTTCCGGATGGAGCTTGAGGAGCTCCACCACAAGGTCGCCGACGGGGGCAAGCGTTTGCAGAAAGATGACGGCAAGGCGGGAATATTTTTTCTTTTGCACGAGGCCGAGCCGCGCCTCGGCGAGCAGCCCAAGCGTCCCCTGCGAGCCGACGAAGAGCTTCGTCATGTCGAATGTCTTTTTGTCCCACACGTTCCAGAGGTAATAGCCGGCCGAGTTCTTGGATACGTCCGGCCGCGCTTTCTGAATGGCATCGTAATGCTCTTCAATGAGCGCGTAGAGCCGACGATAAACATCGCCTTCGAAACTTTGTTCGTTGAGCTTCCCTTGGAGCGCGTCTCCTTTAAGCGGCCGCAGGACGTGCTCTTCGCCGTCGCTCATGATCACGCGGAGCTCGCGGACGTACTGTTCTGTTTTCCCATATTCGAGCGTGAGCTCGCCGCCGGAGTTGTTGTTCACCATGCCGCCCAGGGCGCAGAGGTCCTTGGAAGCAGGATAGGCCGGATAGAGGAGCCCGCGTTTGTCCAGTTCCTTTTCCAGATCGCGGAAATAGACGCCGGGCTCAACGACCGCATACATCTTTGCCGGGTCGTCCGCCGGCCCTGCGATCTCCTTAATATGGTTAAAGTATTTCGTGAACGAGACGATGATGCCTCGGTTGAGCGGGCCGCCGGTCATGTCGGTACCCGCCGAGCGGCCGGTCAACGAGATATCCTCCCCCGCCGCCTTTTTCTTCGCGGCGAATTTCACGAGATTTTTAAGGTCGTCAATGCCCTTCGGAAAAACAACGGCCTGCGGCCGCACCTTGAACACGGAGTAGTCGCGGCTGTACGCGGCAAGCGTCGCCTCATCCGCCGCCACGTCGCCGCGGAAGAACGTTTTCAGTTCGTCAACCAGCATCTTTTTCAGTATAGCACTATCGCCGCTGCGCGGTTGGCGCAGCGCGAGCGCGGCTGACGCTGCCGGCAATGCGCGCGGTACGCTCGGCGCGCCCCCTACGCGCGATGCGCAGCCCTACCGCTCCTTCGCGGAGGACGGCGGCTCCGCCATTCTTTATCGCGACGAGGGTGGAGGGTTTGCCTGCGAGGCGGCCGCGGTCAAGGTAAAAATCCGCTTGTCGTCCAAAATATTTTTTCGCTTCGCGGACGGTGCGCGCGGGCGGGCGGCCTTCGACGTTTGCCGAGGGCGCGATGAGCGGGCCCGTGCGCGCAAGAAGTGTCCGAAGCCACGCGGGCCGCGGAAGGCGGAACGCGAGCGTCCGCGTCCCGCGATGAAGGTATGCGAATGTCCGCGATCGGCACGGGAGGATGACGCTCACCTTCCCCGGCCAAACCTCATCGAGGATCCGCTTCGCGCGCGCGTCCAGCCGCGCGCCGAAGCGCCGCACGTCCTCCGGCGACGCGACGAGGATGATCGCCGGTTTTTTCAGGTTCCGCTTGCGCAGGCGGTAGATGCGCGCGACCGTCCGCGGGCGGAGCGCCGAACCGACAAGCCCGTAGATCGTGTCCGTCGGCAAGACGCCGATGCCGCCGTTCATAAGCGCCGCAGCGGCCTCCGTCATTTTCTTCATGAAATATGTCCGTGACATCCCTTGCAATATGCTATCATTATCGCATGCCAGGCATAAACAAATATCGGATAGCGGCTATGGTCCTTGTGGTTGCGGTGGCTGCGCTCGTCATTGCGCTCATCACCAAAAACGGCGGGCGGGCGCTGCCGGCGTGACCGGGCAAATCGAACTCCTCGACGCATCAACCGTCGTGGGCTCCCCTTCTTTTTTTACGCTACTGCAGCGATTGTGAGCGGCGCAGTTTTTTGTGGTAGCTTACGGCGAAGCGGTGCGCTTCGTCGCGCACGCGGATGAGCGTCGCTTTCGGCACGCCCGCCGGAATGGCGCCCACGATGTCGTTGCGCTTGCGCTCCGGCCCCTTTGCGATGCCGACGACGGGAATGCGGATGCCGGCGCGGAGGAGCACCCGCCGCGCGGCGTTCGCCTGCGCAACGCCGCCATCGATGAGGACAAAGTCCGGCAGCGGCCAGCCGTGCCCGCTCGGACCGCGCTTAAACCGCCGCGCGAGGACCTCGGCCAACATGCCGACGTCGTTTGGCCGGAACACCGTCCGGATGCGGAACTTGCGGTATTCGCTCTTGTTCGGCTTGCCATCCTCAAAGACAACCATCGCGCCGACGGCCGACGTTCCGGAAATATTTGAAATATCGTAGCCCTCGATGCGGCGCGGCGCGGCGCCGCTCGCGGGCGCAAGCACTTCGGCATCCGCAATGAGCGCCGTGTCGCGGATATGGCGGAGCGCGAACGCCTGGCGCCGCAGCTTCTCCGCCCGTTCAAAATCCAGCGCCTTGCTCGCGGCATGCATCTCTTTTTCCACTTCGCGCAGGACGCGCGCCTTTTTGCCGTCCAAAAATAACTTCAGCCGCGCGATGTTCTTCAAATAATCTTCCCGCGAAATCGCGCCGATGCACGTTCCGGGGCAAAGCCCGATCTCGTAATCGAAACAGGGCCGCGCGAACTTCCCAAGCTTTTCCGGATCGTGCGTGCTCCACGGAAAGATCCTCCGCAGGAGCCGCAGCGCCTCGCGCGCGCTCGACGCCCGCGTGAACGGCCCCCAGCGCTCCCCCTCCGCAACGCTCTTCCCCCGCGCAAGCAAAACGCGCGGGAACTGCTCCTTCGTCACCTCTATATAAAGGAAGCTCTTGTCGTCTTTCTCGCGAACGTTGAACGGCGGCGCGAGCCGCTTGATGAGCTCCGCTTCCAGGATGAGCGCCTCGAGCGCCGTGTCGGTCTTACGAACCTCTATCTTCGCGATCTTCCGCACGAGCGTCTCAATGCGGACGTCGTGCGGCCGCTCGAAATAGCTCGCGACGCGCCGCCGCAGGTTGCCCGCCTTCCCGACGTAGAGCACGCTCCCGCTGCGGTCTTTCATAAGATATGCGCCGGGCGTCTCGGGCAGCGACCGATATGCCTTAGGTCTTAACATTTATTTAATGAAAGCATACTCCCCGCTTTGCCATGATGAAAGTACGCGTGCGCGCCATCATTGAGAACCTTCTCACGAACGCCGTGAAATACACGCCCGACGGCGGAAAGATATGGTTCGAATCCGAAGAAGGCCGCGGCACTGCCTTCCATGCCACCGTCCCCCTCGCCGGCATGCAGCGGCGGCAGGGATTGAAAGGGTTGAGCTAGCGGCGCTAATCTCCCAGCAAGACGTACACCGCGCACTTGCCGATCTCCGGCAGCACGCCGCCTTCCACTTCTTCGCTCACCTTCTCCAACGGGATCTTTGCATTGCTGCCGTATGAGATAAGGTGGTCGCCCTCAACGTACGCCAATTTGTGCCCGTCCTCGCCATAGACATAATTCCCCTCAAAGTAGCCGAGCTTCCGCCCGTCATGCGCATGGACATGCTGCTCCTCCACCCAGCCGATCTTTTCCCCGCCGCGCCAGACCGCGTTCCCGACGAGCTTGACCATGAGGTTATTATAAACTTAAAAACTATAAAGACGAAAGGAAAAGAAATCCCCCACCAAAGCATTACTGCAGAACGTTGCTTCGGTGGGGGTTGATGGGTTATAGGAGGTGGATGGCCGAAGAGATGCTACTTTCCGACCACAGATTTCGCTTTCTTCTTGGCCTTCCGGTAATTGGCGAGTGCGCTCCCCGGCTTGCGTCCGGCAATCTCGTCTCCTCTGAGAAGCCAAAACGCGATAGACGGGAGTGAGTCGTCCACCATACGGCGGAGGTGCTCCTTCCAGTCGTGCGGGACGGTCTCGAGCGTCAAGGCCATCAGGGCGATATGCTCCTGAAATCGCATAAGAGCTTTATCGTCCGGCTCACATTTGGCCCAGAGGGGATGCCGCGTATTGTAGTGGAGTATTCCCGCGACATTGTCGAACTCCCACAGCCTGTCGGATCCTTCCATCTCATCGAAGAAGAATTGCAGACCGACGGAGTTGCCTCTTACCGCCGTGCGACGACGACCCCTTGGGCCACTGACCGAATACGGTGTATGTGCCACGTGCTCGGCCTTTGGGTCGCCAGAAGTGCCGTTGCCACCATCGCCATTGCCGCCCTTGGTTGGGTCACCGTAGATCGAAACGGTGGTGGTCGGCTGAGGACCGAGCACTTTGGCGTCAGGATGAACGTGGTGCGTGCCGATGGTGCCGACTTTGAAGGATTTAAGGACCTCCCTCAAATGGCTCATCTCCGCCTGTTCCAAGAGAGCTTCCATGACTTGCATGGAGCGCAGTCCGAGCCGTTGGTAACGGTCGTCCTGCTGCTCTTCCTTGAGCCTGGTGATGTGTCTCGATCCCACCTTGCTGAACCACTCGTGGATGGAGATGCACAGCCCCACCAGAGCGTCGTTGGTCTGAAAATACTTCCGGCTCGGGTCAAGCTTGGCCCTCTCCGTCAGTATTTCACCCTCAAACACTCCCGAAGTGAGCGCGTCTACGGTGTCGGCGTCGAGCAGTTCCCCGGCGTGGTGAGCAAATTGGGCGAAGCTGACGCGGAAGTCCTTATCATGCTCACCGACAACAACTTTGCCATTACGCCCTTTTGCCGTCTTGTTTGCGACGTAGATGCGGAAGGTGGTCCTTCCCGCATCCGCGTTGTTGACAAGTTCAACGGGAAGTCGACGGCCCTCATAGTCATCTGCCATCACTCTTTCGGTCTCCACCGTGCCATCTGCCGCCTTGATCCGGATGTTCGCTACAATATGGCAACGCCGCATGGCAGCAGAATACCGTTCAAGGATACCATCACGCAACTGAGCGGTCGTCAGGCGTGACAGGAACCGATCTTTAGTGAAGCCGAAAATCGCGACCTGTGTGCGCCATGGTACGGCGCCGCAGGTATTGGGAACGTGCTGGAAGTGGATATCTGACCGCGATGTCATTGGGATGCCTTGGATCTTCTCTTGGCCCCGGATGACTTCACCGTCAAACGTCCATTGCAAATACGCTTTCGGATTGCTTTTTGGCGTACTTGTGAACGTAAACCGTTGACACTTCCCAAGCGGAGCAATCAAGCCCATGCCGAATTGGCCAAGCTTGCCCGCATCCTTAATAGAACAACAGACCGACGTGAGGGCTTTTTCAAACTTGGTCTGGGATGTACCCTCGCCGTCATCCTCGATGAACATTTTCCGGCTCTTATGATCGATCGTGACGTTCACGACCGTTGCACCGGCGTCAACAGCATTCTGGAACGCCTCGTACGCCACCTCTGCCAGCGTCGGATAATGGTTCGCAACGCGGAAGAGTGCCTCGCCGTGGTGAAAATCGAACGGACTAACTATTAGCGTTGTCTGCTTCATATGCTTTTTCTCCTTTTCTTCTTCTGATTCTGAATTTCTAATTCCTGGCTGGAGCCGATCTCACGAGCCTTCTCGCTGCAGAGCGCATTCAACAACTTGTTCAGCACATAGAAGCGATTGGCTAAATCAAACACAAGCTGTCGGCCCGCCCGGTCGCGGAAGAATTGCCGCTGCGCGGACGTGAACCCGTCAGTGAGCATGTGTTCGAGACGCGGCGTCATAAGAGCAGAAAGTCCATCCAAGCTGCGAAGCAAGTTAAGGACCTCCTCTTCGACAACGTCGTTCGAGACTATCGTTCGGCCGGCTTGCGCTGCCACGCAGATTGGTTGGGTAATCGAAGATGTCGCCGGGAGAGCTGGAAGAGGATGCTTTGAACAAATCTCTTCGACGGTTGCCATCCGATTGCTCGAAAGGCCACGTTTGCCATGGAGTACCTGGAAGAAATAGTTAGCCGCCGAATAGCCTAGCAGCTTTGACGTTTCTTCACAGTCAATTTTGCCCAAGGCGACCAATGCCCCCAAGTGGTGTATCGGTCGCTCGAGCACGTCGAGTTCGGCGATGCGGTATCCACGTGCTTCCAAGAAATATCGCAACTTGATTAGCGGCAACCCGAGCGGAACATTACTTCCGACGGACCATCGCCTTATCGTTTTCTTCGTTACGCCAATGAAATCTGCCAAAGGTTGCCAAGCTTGCTCGCAACCCTTTGCTTTCCGTGGAAGCTGCTTCAAATAATGTTGCAGACATTCCATCGTATTTCCACTCTGTCTCATCTGGAACCTCCCTTCTGATTCTCCGTTCTCTTCAGCTGAATTGGTCGAGCCGAAAGGGCACGCCAACCCTTCTCAAAAAGGCTGACGTCCCCAAGATCGACCATTTGCCCCTTGCGCGGGAGATTGTCTCCGCGCCAATCTTTCAAGGAAAACGTGATGTGCGTCCCTTCCGGGACACCGGCTACCGACGTCCGGAGCGAGACGGAAACAAATCCATCATTTCCGTCGTCGTGGACGCTGGCCACGATCCCCCTGATGGAGTCTCCTTCCAGCGGCAGACCGCCAGAAGTCGTAGCGTGCTTCTCGTTGATCACTGTATCTGCCTCCTATTTCGTAGTCTGACAAAGAACCTCGTCATAGAAATGGTTTTCATACCACCTCTATGAACGTGTCGTAATATTACTCTACAATCGCGTTTTTGTCAACTATTTTCCGCTATTCGCCATTCAGCACCTTCCGCAAATACTGCCCGGTCGCGCTTCCCGCGCGGCGGGCGATGTCTT
>CAZDJP010000012.1:12031-13855 GCA_964505865.1 uncultured Candidatus Saccharibacteria bacterium | reverse complement strand
CCGCTCAAGATGCTGGGCATCTTCCGTTCGCACTACGTCGGGCGGACGTTCATTGAGCCGATCGGCCCGAAGCGGGCGCGGGAATTGAACATCAAGTTCAATCCCATCGCCGACATCGTCCGCGGGAAGCGGCTCGTCGTCGTGGACGATTCCATCGTGCGGGCCAATGTCGCGAAAAAAGTGGTCGGGCTCTTGCGGGAGAAGGGCGCGAAAGAGATCCACATGCGGATCAGTTCGCCGCCCTACTGCCACCCATGCCACTACGGCATTGACACCTACCGCGTTGAGGACGAACTCGCTGGTCGCCGGCACCGCGGCGACGTGGAACTCATCCGGCAGGAGATCGGCGCCGATACGCTGCACTACCTCAGTTTGGAAAAGTTGAAAGAGGCGGTGAGCGGCGGGGGCGCCGGCGACTGCGAAGTCGGCTTCTGCGATGCCTGCTTCACGGGGGACTATCCGATACCCGTGAAGTAGAGCTGCGCAATAATTTGGTTTGGGCCCGCGCTTTGTCTGCGCGGGCCTTTTTTTATGCTCGTTTCACCCTTGCGTTCCTGGCAACGTAATGTCCACGCCGCCTGCGGTCGTGGTCGCCGCGAAGAAATATTGGTTAGCGCTGCCGCCGGTCGTGAGGAGAAAGGGCGCGGCGATGCCGCCGACGTTGAAGGAGACGGAGGCGCTGTAAACCGCGCCCGGCGTGCCGTTGCAGCTTTGCGTGTCGGGGAAGGTGAATGCCCCGCCGGCAGGAGCGTCGGGCGCGCGGAGCGTGCCGGCCTCATCGGCGACGAGCCGCAGGTCCACGGGGACGCAGGTCGGCGCCGCGCCGATCTGGATCGCGAGCGTGAGGGCGAGTTCGCTGCCCTGGAGGGACGCGCCCGTGAGGGAGAATTGCGCGCCGCCCTCCTGCCAGTTCACGGGATACGGCGCGGAATATTCGCTCGCGAACTGGCCGGGCGCGGTGGCGACGACGGTGCTCGTCACGCCCGCGCCGCCCGCGCCGATCCCTGGCGGGGTCGTGCTTGCGAAACCGTTCGTGGAGGTCGCGCCGGAGGCGGTGCCGGAGGCGGCGGAGGGGATGTTCACCGAAGAAGTGGCGATGGGCGAAGGAACCGCTCCCGGCGCGCCGGGCGGATAGAAGACCACGATGATCGTGAGGACGAGAAGCGCGAGCGCCGCGGCCCAAAGGACGACGAGCGCGGTCTTCAGCCGGCCATGCCGCGGAAAGCTGGGGCGGAAGCGGCGACGAAGATGGGGGCGGAGAGGGGAATGGCCGGAGGGATGGCCGTTTTGTGCAATGTGGTCCTTTGTCATTGCCATGCGCTCTTGTAGTGTAGCAAATTTCACGAAAATCCTGAAAAAGTTTTAACAGCCGTTTAATGGCCGGTGTGCTATGGTGGCGGCATGGAATTTTTTGAAGAGGGCGGGATCGCAAGCCGCGAGGCGGAACGCCGGCTTCTCGCGCGCCGCGAACAATTGAAAAGGATCGTAGTTGTCGCCGCGGCGGGCGTCCTTTGCGCCGCGGGCGCGACGGCGTATTTCTTTTTTCCTGCCGGTGCGGAAGGTGTTTTCAAAAGTGCCGTATCGGTCATCGCGCAATCGTGGAATAACGCGCTGGGGTCGCCGCCGGACGGCGGCGGTGCGGCGCCGTCCGTCATCGCGCTCGGCGGCGAAGGGACGTCAAGCGAGGAGGTCCTTGGGTTGACGGGCGCGGATGCGGCAGGCACAGGCACTGCGGGCGAAGGCGCTGCGGGCGCAACCTATGCGGCAAACGTAGCTGATGTCGGCGGTGAGATCGATGCCGCCGGCGAGGCGACAACGGCAGCT
>CAZDJP010000012.1:7977-11931 GCA_964505865.1 uncultured Candidatus Saccharibacteria bacterium | reverse complement strand
ATGAGATTGCATGGATGGGATCTCCGCCGCGCGCGGATGAGACGGCATCGCAGGCGAACCGCGAATGGATCGAGCTGAAAAATGCCGGCGGCGCAGCCGCGTCTATCGCCGGCTGGCAACTGGAGGATGCTTCGGGGAAATTGGATATTGTTTTGGGGAATGCCGCCGATCCCGCTGGAGGCGGCGGCGCGCTCATCCCCGCGCGCGGCTTTTATCTCCTTGAGCGCGGCGGCGGGCCGGCGGCGTCGGGCACATTGCCGGGCGTTGATGCCGATCAAGGGTACGCCGGCGCGCTTTCAAACGACGGTGACGCATTGGTCCTTTTTGACCGCGCGTGCAATGCGGTGGATCGCGCGGACGCATCGTCCGGTTGGCTGGGCGGCGACAATGCGACGAAGCAGACGCTCGAACGGAATGCCGACGGCTACGGCTGGCATACGAGCGCTGCCGCGGGCGGCACGCCGAAGGCGGAGAACTCCGCCCCGCCGCTCGCCGCGGCAGCGGCCGTTGCATCGTCGTCGGGCGGCGCTGGTAGCGCGAGCGGCGCGAATGCCGTTGCGGCGCCGGCTTCCACTACCACCACCGTCACTGCCGCCACTACTACTGCCACTGCCACTACTACTACCACCACCACGATCTGCATCGTCGCCCAGGCGACTTCCACGGCCGCGGTTTCCAATCTCGTCGTCGCCGAGATCCAGATCGCGGGCGGCGCGAGCGACAATGATTTCGTGAAGTTATTTAATCCGACGGCTGCGGCGGTGGACGTGAGCGGCTGGAAGTTGCGGAAAAAATCAAAGAGCGGCGCCGATTATTCGCTCCGGGTGTTCCCTGACGGGAGTGCGGTCGCGCCGGGCGGCTATTTCGCCTGGGCGAATGCGAGCGGAGGATTCGGCGGGGGGATGGGCGCCGACGTGACGAGCACGGAAACGCTCGCGGCGGACAACAGCGTCGCGCTCTTCGATGTGAGCGGCGCGCTCGTTGACGCCGTCGCTTGGGGCGAAGGGGCCGCCCAGTACGTTGAAGGCGCGGCCTACCCCGCGAACCCGGAAACGGGGCAGGTGCTCAAGCGGAAGTCCGCAAACGGCGCCATCGTGGATACCGACAACAATGCCGACGATTTTGCTCTATAATGGTATGGAACATGCGGTTCGCAAAAGATATGGCAACTTTCGCGCTCCTCGGCCTCGGTATCGTGATCGTCGGCGCCGCGGCTTCGTACTTGTTCCTCTTCCGCCGCCCGAACCCGCCGCTTGCGCCGGATACGGTGCGGATCGGCAATGCGGCCTTCAGCGTGGAGCTCGCGACGACGACGGTTGAACAAGCGCGCGGCCTTTCCTACCGCGCGAGCTTGGGCGAGAACGACGGCATGCTTTTCGTTTTCAGCCGGCCTGGCATCCAGAATTTTTGGATGAAGGACATGAATTTCCCCCTGGATATGATCTGGATCGGCCGCGCGGCGGAGGCGCCGGCCGCGCCCGGGACGGGCGGCGCGGTGCTCGGTTTCGCGCAAAACGCCGAGCCGCAGCCGGGCGCGGCGCTCTGGAATCTGAAAGTATACAGTTCGCCCGACGGGACGGACAAAGTGCTCGAAGTGAATGCGGGCACGGTCGCGAAGGATAATATCCACATAGGCGACCCGGTCCAGATCGGCGGAGGGGGTATATAATAGGAGCATGGCGAAAGTGCGCGTGGCGATCAACGGGTTCGGGCGGATCGGACGGCTCTTCTTCCGGCAGGCGTTCGGCGCGCCGGAGCTTGAGATCGTGGCGATCAACGACCTGGGCGACGCGGAGAACCTGGCGTATCTCCTCAAATATGACACGGTCTACGGCCGCTACGGCAGGGAAGTAAAGGCGGATGCGGCGGCGGGTACGCTCACGGTCGGCGGCGCGCCGATACGGTTTTTGCAGGTGAAAGACCCGACGCAGCTTCCGTGGAGGGACTTGAATATTGACATTGTCGTGGAATCCACGGGCGTCTTTGAATCGTTCGCCGCGAACAAGGTGCATCTCGCGGCGGGCGCGAAGCGCGTCGTCATCACGGCGCCGGCGAAGGACGAAGACGGCCCCGACGGCCAGACGGTGCTCGTGGGGGTGAACGAGGAGAATATGAAGATATGTTCCATCACTTCAAACGGCTCGTGCACGACGAACTCGGCGTCGCCCGTGATCCAGGTGCTTTTGGAGAACCCCGGCATCGTGAAGGCGGTGCTCTCCACCGCCCATTCCTACACGGCGACGCAGGGCATCGTGGACGGGCCTATCCGCCACGGCAAGGACTACCGGCGCGGCCGCGCGGCGGCGGAGAATATCGTGCCGTCCACGACCGGCGCCGCGATCGCCGTCGCGCGCGCGATCACGGACCTGCGAGGGAAGTTTGACGGGCTGGCATTGCGGGTGCCGGCCGTCATCGGTTCCATTTCCGACATCACGTTCGTCGCGAAGCGGAAGACGAGCGTGGAGGAGATCAATAAGATCCTGACCGATGCCGCCGCGTCGCCGCGCTGGCAGGGGATATTGAAAGTGACGAACGACCAGCTCGTGTCCCGTGATATTGTGGGCGAGCCGTACGGCGCGATCGTGGACCTCAATTTCACGAAAGTGGTGGACGGCGACCTCGTGAAGGTGCTCTCCTGGTACGACAACGAGGCCGGCTATGTTTCCACGCTCGTGAAGCATGTTACGGCGCTCGCGGCGTTGCTTTGAACGGAAGAAATATGATCATCTACCTCGGCGCGGACCATCGCGGATTCGTCCTCAAGGAACGGTTGAAGATCATATTGAAGGGCGAGGGCTACGACGTGGTGGACAAGGGCGCCGCGGCGCTCGTGCCGGACGACGACTATCCGGATTACGCCGCGCCGGTCGCGCGCGAGGTCGCCGCGGCGGGCGCCGCGGCGCGCGGCATCGTGATCTGCGGTTCCGGCTTCGGCGTGGACATCGTGGCGAACAAATTCAACGGCGTGCGGGCGGGACTCGCGACGACGCCCGACCAAGCCTATCAGGGCCGCCATGACGACGATATCAACGTCCTTGCGCTCGCGGCGACGTTCACCGACGAGGAAACCGCCGTGAAAACGGTGAAGGTGTTCCTCACGACGCCGTTCGCGAAGGAGGAACGCTACGCGCGCCGGCTCCAAAAGATCGCGAAGATAGAGACAGAGCACTGACCGCCGGGCGCCCGCGGCGGCGGGCAGCGGAACGCCGCGGGCGCGAAGGGCAGCAACATGAAAGTAATCCCCGTCATCAATTGTTCCGATCTTTCCTGCGTGCGCGAACGGGTTGCGGCGGCGCGGGCGTTCTTGCGCGAAGGCGACCTTTTGCATTTGGACGTCGCGGACGGCGCGTTCACGTTCCATAGATCGTGGGCGGACCCGACGGAGTGGGCGAACCTGCGCGCCCCCTTCGCCTTGGAGGTGCACCTCATGGTGGAGCGTCCGGAAAAATACATTGAGCCGTGGCTCGCGGCGGGCGCCAAGCGGTTCGTCGTGCATGCGGAAACGGTGGATGTGAAAACATTCGCGGCGATCGCGGAGAGATGCGCGCGGCGCGGCGCGGCCGCGATGCTCTCGTCCAATCCCGAAACGAAAGTTGCGCATCTCGCGCCGTTCTTCGGGGGCGGCGCCGGCGGTGCGAGCGGGGCGGGCGTGAAGCTGTTCCAGGTGCTCGCGGTGCACCCGGGGCCCGCTGCGCAAAAATTCCTGCCGCTCACATTGGACAAAATACGGTCGTTGAGGCGGCATGTGTCCGATGCTACAATAGAAGTGGACGGCGGCATCACGCCCGCGACCGCGCGCCGCGCGCAGCGCGCGGGCGCGGACATCGTCGTTGCGGGAACCTATATTTTCAAGAGCAGCGACCCTGCGGCGGCGTATGGGGAGATCGCGAACCTCAAGCCGCCGCGGTCGCCGTGGTACCGCGACACCGTGGAGGCGCGGCAACAGGCGCGAAC
>CAZDJP010000012.1:2759-7877 GCA_964505865.1 uncultured Candidatus Saccharibacteria bacterium | reverse complement strand
CGCGAACAATGGAACCGCTCACCGATAAAAAACTGCGGGAGATGGAATTGATGGCAAACCGCTTGCGCGGGGACGTGATTGCGATGGTCTCGCGCGCCGGCTCCGGCCATATCGCGGGACCCTTGGACATGGCGGAGATCTTCACCGCTTTCTATTTCCATCTTTTGCGCCACGATCCAAAGGATCCGCACTGGCCCGGCCGCGACCGGCTTATCCTCTCGAACGGCCATATCTGCCCCGTGCAGTATGCCGCGCTCGCCCGCGCCGGATATTTCCCGGTGGAGGAACTGAAAACGCTGCGTCAGATCGGGACGCGCTTGCAGGGCCACCCGCACCGCGGCGTCCTCCCGGGCGTTGAAACGACCTCCGGCCCCCTCGGCTCCGGCATTTCGCAGGCGGCGGGCGTCGCGCTTGCCGCGCGCTTGGACGGCGCGAAGTGGCGGACGTATTGCTTGACCTCCGACGGCGAGCACGAAGAGGGGAACGCGTGGGAAGGGGCCATGTTCGCCGGGAAAAATCGCTTGAGCAACCTGACCGTCGTCGTGGACCGCAACAATATCCAAATTGACGGCTTCACGGAGAACGTGATGCCGCTCGAGCCCTTCCGCGCGAAGTACGAATCGTTCGGCTGGCACGTCTTGGAGATCGACGGCCATAATTTTGAGGAGATCGTCGCGGCCGTGCACGAGGCGCGCGCCATCTACGAGAAGCCGACCTGCATCATCGCGCATACGATCCCGGGCAAGGGCGTGGACTTCATGGAGAACGATTATCTTTGGCACTCCAAGCCCTTCAAGCCCGGCGAAGCGGAAAAAGCGTTGCGTGAGCTCAGGACGCTGCGGGGGAAGATCACTTCCGAACACGAATAGCGCATGAAAATCATCAACATCATTCTTGGTTTGGGAACGGCGATCATCGTAGGATCGCTCATCAACCTCGGCATCGCGGCGTTCCATCCGGCGCCCGTTGCGCCGGATTACGCGGCCTTCCAGAAGCCCCTCGCGCCGCCGCCCTATGCCGCGCCGTGCGCAAAGGGGGATGCGGCATGCGTGAAAGCGTGGAACGACTACAACGCGGCGCAAACAGCCGAGCAGCAGCAGTTCCAACAAGCACAGACGGCCTACAACGGCGCGATGAAGGTCTATGACCGCGATCTCTTCATCATCGCGAACATCGCGGGCGTCGCCGTCTTCGCTGCCGGTTTCTGGTTGCTCTTTTCAACGGCGATCGCCGCGCAGGGCGTGCCGGTCGGCGTCATGATAGCGGGCCTCTGGAGCATCATCTACGGCTACGCGCGCGGCTGGGGGAGCACGAACGACCAGCTGAAATTCTTCATCGGCCTCGCGATCGCCGTGTTCGTCATCGGCGGCAGCATCTGGCTCGTGGATCGGTATCAAAAAAGAAAAAAGGCAGCGGCATAAAGCGTTTTTTATTCCATCATTTTTACCATTCATGTTGAATCCCGCCGCGAAACTGGATCCTAAATTGTTCGACGGAGACGTCGCGCAGGCGCCGACGCGGAACGGCTACGGCGAGGGGCTCGCCGCGGCGGGCGAGAAGGACAAAAACGTCGTCGCGCTCTGCGCGGACCTCACGGAATCCACGCGCACGGAGGCCTTCGCGAAAAAATTCCCGGAGCGGTTCTTCGAGTGCGGCGTTGCGGAGCAGAACATGGCGACGATCGCGGCGGGGCTCGGCATCTCCGGCAAGGTCCCGTTCATCGCCTCGTACGCGACGTTCTCGCCGGGCCGGAACTGGGAGCAGATCAGGACGACGATCGCCTACAACGATTCGAACGTGAAGATCGCGGGACACCATGCGGGGATCTCGGTGGGACCCGACGGCGCGACGCACCAGGCGACGGAGGATATCGCGATGATGCGCGCGCTGCCGAACATGAAGGTCATTGTCCCGTGCGATGCGATAGAGGCGCGGAAGGCGACGGAGGCCGCCGCGCAGGTATGGGGACCGGTGTACCTTCGTTTCCAGCGCGAAAAAACGCCCCTCATGACAACGGACGCGACGCCCTTTACGCCGGGTAAAGCGGAGGTTTTTTGGGAATCGCGCGGCGGGGGACAGGGCGGCGCGCGCAAGGGCCCGGCCGTGCTCATCGTCGGCTGCGGCGGCCTCCTCTATAATGCGCTCGCCGCGGCGCGCGAACTGGAGGAAGAGAAAATAGGCGCGATCGTCCTCAACATGCATACCATAAAGCCGCTCGACGAGAAAAAATTAGCGGAGCTTGCGAAAAGGACCGGCGCGGTCGTCACGGTGGAGGAGCATCAAATAACCGGCGGCCTCGGCGGCGCGGTCGCGGAGGCGCTCGCGAAGCTCGCGCCCGTGCCGATGGAGTTCGTCGGCCTGCGCGATACGTTCGGCGAATCCGGCGCGCCCGAAGCGCTCATTGAAAAATACGGCATGGGCGTGAAGGACATCAAAGCCGCGGTGAAGAGGGTCCTGCGGCGCCGCTGACCGTGGGCCGCGAGCCGAGCGTTGGGAAAAATATGATACGATAATCGTCATGGGGAAGAAATACGACTTGGTGTGCGTGGGGGACGTCGTGATCGACGCCTTCGTCCAGTTGAAGGAGGCGAAGGTGCGGTGGGACAAGAAGCACGAGTACGCCGAGCTCTGCATGTCCTTCGCGGACAAGATCCCGTACGAATCGCTCTTCGTCGCGCCGGCGGTGGGAAACGCGTCGAACGTCGCCGTGGGCGCGGCGCGGCTCGGGCTCCGCACGGCGATGGTCGCCGCGGTCGGGAAGGACTATTACGGCGAGGAAGTGTTCAACGTATACCGCAAGGAGGGCGTCGCGACCGAATTCATGAAGGTGAACCGCGGCCTCCCGACGAACTATCATTTCGTCCTCACCTACAAGGCGGAGCGGACGATCCTCATCAAGCACGAGCCGTACGAATATGCCGATCCGCGCGCGCTCGACCGGCGCGCCGATTGGATCTATTTCTCCTCCATTGCCCCGCATACCATGCCGTTCCACCACAAGATGGGGGAATACTTGCGGCGGCATCCTGAAGTGCGGATGGGGTTCAATCCCGGCACGTTCCAGCTGCGGTTCGGCGCGGACAAGCTTGCGGGCATCTATCGGCATACTTACGTGCTTTTCGTGAACCGCGAGGAGGCGGAGCACGTCTCGCGCAAAAAAGAAGGCACGCCGCTTCCGGAGCTCTTCGGGGCGCTCCATCGGCTGGGACCGAAGATAGTCGTGATCACGGATGGACCGGATGGCGCCTACGCGTCGAACGGCACGTCGCGCTACTTCATGCCGCCGTATCCCGATCCGAAACCGCCGATCTCGCGGACCGGCGCAGGCGACGCGTTCTCCACCGGCTTCATGGCGGCGCTCATCTATGGTCTGCCCGTGCACGAGGCCTTGCGGTGGGCGCCGATCGAATCCATGCACGTCGTCCAGTTCTACGGCGCGCAGACAGGGCTGCTCACAAAGCCGGCGCTCAAGCAATTTTTAAAAAAAGCGCCGAGGAACTACCTCGCAAAGGCGATATGAAAACCCTCCGCGAAGCGCTCGCCGACGCCGACGCCCGCCATGTCGCGGTCGGCCATTTCAACATTGCCGAGCTTGCGGCCCTGAACGGCATCTTTGCGGCGGCGCGCGAGCTCGGCCTGCCGGTCCTCATCGGCGTTTCTGAGGGCGAGCGGGCGTTCATCGGCGTGCGCCGCGCCGCAGCGCTCATAAAAAGCCTGCGCGACGAATACGATTATCCGATCTTCTTGAACGCAGACCATACGCACTCGCTCGACAAGGTGAAGGAGGCCGCCGAGGCCGGCTTTGACGAGATCCTTTTCGACGGCTCGGCGCTGCCGCGCGGGGAGAACGTGAAGCAGACCGCGGAGGCGGTGAAGATCGTCCGCGCGGCGGACCCGGACATCGTCGTGGAGGGCGAGATCGGCTACATCGGTTCGTCGTCCGAGGTGATCGCGGAGAAGCCGGAACTTGTCCTCTCAACGCCGGAGGAGGCCGCGGCGTTCGTCGCGGCGACCGGCGTGGACGTCTTGGCGCCCGCGGTCGGGAACATGCACGGGCTTTTGAAGACGATGGTCGCGGGCGCCGCACGCAAGCGCCTGGATATTCCGCGCATCGCGGCGATCAAACAGGCGATCGGCGCGGCCGGCTGCCGGTTCATGACGTCGCACGGCGGCTCCGGCACGGAGGATGCGGACTTTACGGCCGCCGCGAAGGCCGGCATGACGATCATCCACGTCTCAACGGAGCTCCGGCTCGCCTGGCGGCGCGGCGTGGAAGAGGGGCTGAGGGCGAACCCCGACGAGATTGCGCCGTACAAGATCCTGCCGCCCGCGGCGGAGGGGATAAGGAAGATCGTGCTCAACCGGCTGAAGCTCTTCAACGGATTATAGCGAAGGAGCAGTGTTTGCTGCTCCGGTTGCGGATTTTTTTGTTTCTGCTACACTGTTGCCTATGGAATTGGCGGTTAAAAAACGCGAACACTTCGGGAAACGGGTGAATGCGCTCCGCCGGGAAGGCGCCATTCCGGCCGAACTCTACGGACGCGGGCTTGCGAATCTGCACCTTTCAGTGCCGGCGAAGGAGTTTGCGAAATTGTTCAAGGAAGCGGGGACGAATACGGTCGTCACGCTCGTCGTAGGCGTGGAGAAGCGCTCGGCGCTCATCCACGAGGTGGCGCGCGATCCACTGACCGGCGATCCGGCGCACATTGACTTCTACCAGGTGCGGATGGACGAGAAGATCCGCGCGCGGGTGCCGCTCGCGTTTACGGGCGAAGCGCCGGCGGTGAAGGCGAAGGGCGCGGTGGTGAACAAGGCGATGACGGAGATCGAAGTGGAGGCGCTGCCGCAGGACCTGCCGCATAGCTTCATCGTGGACCTGTCTTCATTGGGTGACGTCAACGAGAGCATCTACGTGTGCGACCTCGACGTGCCGCGCGGCGTGAAGGTCCTCGCGGATGCGGACACCGCCGTTGCGACGGCGACGCCACCCGCGCCGGTGGAGGAAGCGAAACCGGTTGTTGAGGAGGCGG
Source organism: uncultured Candidatus Saccharibacteria bacterium (assembly GCA_964505865.1). Lineage (GTDB taxonomy): Bacteria > Patescibacteriota > Minisyncoccia > UBA6257 > 2-01-FULL-56-20 > CAZDJP01. The sequence continues at coordinate 2,847 of CAZDJP010000012.1, read as the reverse complement.
TCGCGGATGTTTCGGCGGTGAAGGTGGAGACGGAAGAGAAGAGGGCCGAACGCCAAGCGGAAAAGGCTGAGAAAGGCGAGAAGAAGGC
>CAZDJP010000012.1:0-2659 GCA_964505865.1 uncultured Candidatus Saccharibacteria bacterium | reverse complement strand
ATGCAAAGACCCTTGAAACCCAGGGTTCTTGGCGATGTGGTGCCGCGCGGCCGTGAAAAAAGGGCGCAGTGGGATGCGTTCGCGGCGCCCTCCCTTCGGCTCAACCTCTCCGCTAAAAAAGCGCTTCGCATTCCTCTCACGCGCGCGCTGAAGGCGCTTGTTGTCATTGCGGGAGCCGTTTTTTTGGTCTTCGGTTCGGTGTCGGCGCCCACCTCCATCCCGCACGCGGCCGGCGACACGGCAACGACGACGGATGCCGCCGCCGAACGCGCAGCGCTCCAGGACCAGCTGCAGCAGCTCGAGAGCCAAATGAACCAGTATGAAGGCCAGATCGCAAGCTACGAGAGCCAAGGCAACACGCTCAAGGGCGAGATAGATCTCCTGAACGCAAAGATAGCGCGGTTGAACCTCCAGATCAGGGCGACGAATCTCACCATCCAAGAACTGGACCAGCAAATAGCCGGCACGCAGTCGCAGATCACCATCACGCAGGCGGACATTGCGAACAAGCAGGCGGCGATCGGGGGGCTCATGCAGAGCTTGTACCAGAACGACCATCTCAGCCTCGTGGAAATATTTCTGCGTGATCCGCACCTCTCCGACTTTTGGAGCGACAGCCAGAACATCCTGCTTGTGGAAGACAACTTGAGGGTGGCCGTAGAACAGGTGACGGCCCTCCAAAGCCAGCTTCAGGACCAAGTGCAGCAGTTTGAAGCGTCGAAAGCCGACGCAGCGAGCGCGGCGGCGTACCAAAAGGCGCAAGCGGCCGAAGTGGCTGGCACGAAAGACCAAAAAACGCAGCTGCTCGTCGCGACGAAAGGGCAGGAGTCAAAATATCAGGTGCTCCTTACGCAAACGCGGCAGACGGCGGCGCAGATCAGGAGCCGCATCTTCCAGCTCTTGGGCGGCGGCCAGCTCTCGTTCGGCGACGCGTACCAGTATGCGAAGCTCGCCGGCGGGGCGACCGGCATCGATCCGGCGTTCATCCTCGCGATCCTTGACCGCGAGTCCGCGCTCGGCCAAAACGTCGGCCAGTGCAACTATAAGACCGCCATGCGGCCGACGGACATCCCGACCTTCCTCCAGATCACGGCGTCGCTTGGCCTTGATCAGAACACGATGCTGGTTTCCTGCGCGAACGCGGACGGCGCATACGGCGGCGCCATGGGACCGGCGCAGTTCATCCCGTCCACCTGGGAGCTCTATGCCGACCAGGTGACGTCGATCACGGGCCACCGGCCGCCTTCGCCGTGGAACAATGCCGACGCCTTCGCGGCGACCGCCCTGTATCTGAACGACGCGATGGCGGGCTGCCGCGCCATCTACAGCGCGCCGACGAGCCAGGAGCGCTGCACGGCGGCGAAATACTATGCGGGCGCCCGTTGGCGGAACTATCTTTGGACCTACGGCGAAGCGGTCGTGGAGCGGGCCCAGAGCTTTGCGGGCGACATCAAGACCATTACCTCATGAAGCCGTTCAAGAAGATCGCGCTCCCGAACGGCCTGCGCCTCATCCTCGCGCCGCGCGCCTCGAGCGTCGCGGCGAGCGTGCTCATTTTGGTGGAAGCTGGCTCGGAATACGAAACGAAGAGGATCAACGGCATCTCCCATTTTCTTGAACACATGGCGTTCAAGGGGACCGAGCGCCGTCCGCGGCCCGGCATGATCGCGGAGGAGCTCGCGGCGCTCGGCGCGCAATCCAGCGCGTTCACCACTCAGGAGTCCACCGGCTATTGGGCGAAGGTGGCCGCGCCGAAGTTCCCGAAGGTCCTGGACATCGTTGCGGACCTTTGCCTGCACCCGCTCTTCGCGCCCGAAGAGATAGAGAAGGAGCGCGGCGTGATCGTTGAGGAGATGAACATGTACGAAGACATGCCGATGCGGCGGGTGCACGACCTTTTTCTTTCGCTTATTTACGGCGACCAGCCGGCGGGATGGAGGGTGGACGGGGAAAAGGAGATCATACGGAAGCTCGGCCGCGGCGACCTCGTCGCGTACCGCAACGCGCGGTATGCGGCGCCGGCCACCGTCATCGCCGTCGCGGGAAAGTTCGACGAAGCGGCGGTCCTGCGGCAGGTGCGCGCCGCGTTCGGCGGCCTCCCGCGGCGCGCCGTCGCGAAGAAAGCGAGGACAGTGGAGCGGCAGGCGCGGCCGCGGCTCAAGCTCTCGTTCAAAGAATCCGACCAGGGGCACCTTGTGCTCGGCTTCCGCGCGTGGAGCATTTCCGACCGGCGGCGCTATGCGCTCCAGGTGCTTGCGGACATCCTCGGCGGCGGCATGAGTTCGCGGCTCTGGAAGCGGGTGCGGGAGGAGCTCGGCGCCGCCTACTACGTCTACGCGGATGCGGATCTTTCCCTTGACCACGGTTTCTTTGCCGTCGCCGCCGGCGCCGACCGCACGCGGATCGCGATCGTCATCCGCGCCGCGCTTGAGGAATGCGCGAAATTACGCGACGAGATCGTGTCGGAAAGCGAATTGCGGCGCGCGAAGGACCATATGATAGGGAACCTTCTCCTCGGCCTTGAAACCGCCGACGAGCTGGCGAGCTTTTACGGCGAGCAGGAGGTCCTCAGGCAGGCGCCATTGCCGCCGGACGCCATTGTGGATAGAATAAACGGTATCACGGCGGCGGAGGTGCGGGCGGCCGCCCGGGGCGTCTT
>CAZDJP010000011.1:11921-14046 GCA_964505865.1 uncultured Candidatus Saccharibacteria bacterium | reverse complement strand
TTCACCGTGACCGTGATCGCGTGGTTCGCGTCAGCCACGTTGTCAAGGACCTGGTTCCGATTGAACGTCTTGCCCCAAACGGCGAAAAAGTCGCCCAAGGTGAAATCGCGCGCCTCGGGCGATTCGATGTGGATCGTCCCGCTCTCGTCGTGCGTATGGATGGGATGCATGCAGGTGAGCGAGATGCCGATTTCCGCGGGGATGGTCTCTTGGACGCCGTTCACGATGATCGCAAGGTGGGGATGGATGTGGAACGTCGTGAAGGCGTCCGTCGTGCAGCTCAAGGCGATCTCGCGCGTGGTCTCGTTCGAAGTGTTTTGGAAACGCCCGACGAGGAACAGGATGAAAACGGCGGCAATGATGCTGCCGAGGATCAACCAGCCGGACGACAACCTCTTTGAATGCGCCATATGCCGATTATACCAAAAAGCGGAGCCGGTGGCCGCGCGTCGCGCCATGATGCGCCGCTATGATATAATGGAGGAAAGGCCGAGCATAGCTATTCTCTCCTACTTTCATGTGGAAACAATGGGTGAACGTCCTTCTCGGGCTCGCGGTGATCGTCATGGCGTACATGGGCGGCGGGCACACGATCCGCTTCGTGATCGCCGGGCTTCTCGTCGCCGCGCTTGCCCTCTGGGCCGCGCTTGAGAAACCGAAAATGAAGATGCCGGCAGGCCCAGCGCAAGGCATGTAGTCCGTAAAAAACGTCCCGCGCGCCGCGGGGCGTTTTTTATTTCACTATTTTTTCTTTCTTCCCTATCCCCAGCTGCGAGAACGCGAGGAGGAATGCCGGAATGAGAAGGTCCTTGCGCGTCAGCGTGCTGCCGGAAAAATAAGCAACGGGGTCGTCCTCTCCCGCAAGGCGCTGGGTGAGCGCATCGATCTTGATGCCGCTGTCCTGCACCTCCTTGATCATCCAAAATGGCACGCTGATGCCCGGCGTGAAGCTGGATGCCCGGCGGCCATCGGTCGTCACGATGGCGACGCAGATGACGTAAAACCACTCGTCGGCGCTGTAGAGGTAGCTCAGCGAGTTCTCCACGCCGATGCCGATCTCCACGTCCGGGTAATTGAGCGCCTGCGATGCGTACGTTTTCGCCCGCTTGAAGAGCTCCTCGAAACCGAAGGTCTGCTGCTCCGAGGATGGCGGGTGGAGCGATTCGTCCTGGATGATGCGGAAGCCGAGCCCCAGCTTCTGCATGGCTTCGGTGAGAGCTTGTTTTTTCGCTTCGAAATAATGCTTGGAAGTATAGAAGCCGACGTCCATTGCATAAAGTATAGCACAAGGGGCGGTTCAAATGACGGGCGCGGCAAGGGACAAAAAGGCCGCGGCTGATCGCTCGCGGCCCGGGCATAACGGAAACATCCGGCTATGGGGAGTAAACAATCGCGTACATAACTCCCCCAATGATGGCAAGCGCGAAGAGAACAATGATAGCGAGCCATCCAAGCACGGCATGGAGGCCCTCTTTGCCTCCCCGGAGGCCGGGTACGACAAAGAGGAGTAGTGGGAACAGGCCGAAAATGAGCACCAGGGCAAGCATGCGGCTTGCTAAGAGAAGGACATGCGGAGGGGAAGCATGCTCTTCGCCCCGAAGGCGAAGCAATATGGCGATGAATGGCAAAACGATGCAGAGCGCGATCGTCAAGCCATAGAGTTTCAGGCCATATCCGCGATGTTTCATGGCCCGCCTAAATCTCTCGGCCTGCATCTTGCTCTCCGCTGCCGCGTTCCCGTTGTGCAGCAACATCCCTATCCACCACAGAAGGAGGATAGCGACAACGCCAAAAACGATCGGCGCCATGCCGGACTCTCCTTTCCCGCGAATACGAACGATCGAGCGCCCGACCCGCGAACGAGCAGGACTATCAGCAGTGTATCATGCTCCTTATGCGACGAAAAGGGCGCCGGCGGTGATCGTGACGAAAAGGAGGGCGAGGATTGCAAGCGATGCGAGGAACATCCTATTTCGCGAATGCGGCGAGGACGAAGAACCAGCTGGCGCCGAGGATGACGAGGACGCCGAGGGTAACTTTATAACCCGCCTTCATATATCCCTCAGCATACCATCGTGTATGGGCCCTTCACGGCCCGCCCCCAGCCGCCGCCTTCGTTCCGCAG
>CAZDJP010000011.1:3743-11821 GCA_964505865.1 uncultured Candidatus Saccharibacteria bacterium | reverse complement strand
CCATCGTGTATGGGCCCTTCACGGCCCGCCCCCAGCCGCCGCCTTCGTTCCGCAGGCGGCCCATCATCCTCATGCCGTTCATGCGCGGCATGAGGATGTCAAAGAGGATCGCATCCGGCTGCTCGCGGAGCGCGCTACGCATCGCCAAACCGCGCTTTTTTAATCCTCATTTAATTCACGCCGAGTATAATGGGCGGCATGAGGTGGAAATCCGCGCTTTTCGCGGCCGTGGTTTTGGCCGGCATCGTCCTTGCGGGCGCCGCGTACTATCGCGCAACCCCGCGCACATCACCCGCGCCGTTACGCCCAAACGAGCGCCTTCTCGCGCTCATGGCGCGCGCTGCTGTCGCGCTCGCAATCGGCGCGCGGTCGCGTTCGGAGGGCTGCGTCGCAAAGGGAACGCTCCCCGACCCCGCCTGCACGCCCGGCGCGACCTTCCCGAACGCGACCGCGCGCGACCTCTGCGTCGCCGGGTACACGCAGACCGTCCGGAACGTGCCCGTCGGCCTGAAGCGGCGGGTCTACGAAGAATACGGCCTTGCCTATCCGCAAGAACGCGGCGCGTATGAGGCGGACCATCTCATTCCGCTTGAGCTCGGCGGCAGCAACGACATCGCGAATCTCTTCCCGCAGCCCGCCGTTCCCGCGCCCGGCTATCACGAAAAGGACCTCGTCGAGAACTATCTCCACGACGAGGTCTGCGCAGGCGCGATCGATCTTGCCGCGGCCCAAAAGCAGATCGCAAACGACTGGCGCGCCGTCTATGACGCGCTCACGCCGGACGAGCTGGCCGCGCTGCGCAAGGAGGCGGCGCAGTGGGCTGGGCGAGAATAGCGGGCGGCCGCCATTCGACCATCCGCCATCCCTCCGTTACTCCTCCTCGCCGAGCTCTTCCAGCAATTTTTTCGCCTTCGCGCCCAATTTTTTCGGCGCCTTCACAATGAAATTCACGAAGAGGTCGCCGCGGCCGCCGAACGCGGCACCGAACCGCGGCATGCCCTCACCGGGAACGCGCAGGTTGTCTTTCAAGTTGAAATTCGCGGGAATATCCACCGCGATCTTTCCGCCCGCAATGGTAGGCACCTCCACTTTCTTGCCGAGGAGGAGGTCCATCACCTTGAGCTCGCGCGCGACAACGAGGTCGCTCCCACGCCGCGCAAAGACGTGGTGCGGCTTCACCCGAACGCGGACGTAAAGATCGCCCGCCGCGGCGCCGCGCTCGCCCGCCTCGCCCATGCCCTTGATCTTGATGAGCTGGCCGTCCTCCACGCCGGGGAGGATGTCCACGCTCGCCTCGCGGTCGGCCTCAATGCGGCCGAAACCCTTGCAGCGCGCGCATGCTTTTTTTGGCACTTCGCCCGCGCCGTGGCACTTCGCGCACAGACGCACCTGCGCGAAGTTTCCGAAGAACGTCCGACGCTGCTCGCGCACCTCGCCGCGCCCGTCGCATGCGGCGCACTTTTCAAAGCCGCTCCCCGCCTCGGCGCCTTTCCCGCCGCAGGCGGGGCACGTCACGAAGGTCCGGAAGCGAAGCCGTTTCGTGACGCCGCGGAACGCCTCCTCAAGCGTGATCTCTTCGCGCACTTCAAGATCGTCGCCGCGTTCGTAGGTCTTCCGCCGCGGGCGGATGCCGATGCCCTCAAAGAAGCTCTCCATCACGTCGCCGAAGTCGCCGAGGTCGCTGAAATTGCCGCTCCAGCCGCCCTGCGGGTCAAAACCGAACCCTTCCCAGTTCGGCGCGCCGCCCGGGAACCCGCCCCACTGCGCCCCGCCGGCGCCGAACCCGCCCATGGGTTCCGCCGTCCCGAAACGGTCATATTGCGCCCGCCGCTGCTTGTCGGAGAGCACCCGGTAGGCCTCGCTGATCTCCTTGAACTTGCCTTCACTGCCGCCCGGCTTGTCCGGATGGTACTGGTGGGCAAGCTTCCGGTAGGCCTTTTTGATCTCTTCCTCGGAGGCCGTCCGCGCAATCCCTAAAATTTGATAGTAATCTTTCGCCATCTTGTTTATGAACGCTAGTACCGCAATGTTTCTTTCGTCTGCGGGATGCCTTCGATATGCATGAACTTCGCCGCAATGAGGATCTCGTACACGACGAGCGCCACGAACTGCGCCACCCAGACGAAGAGGAAACCGAGCGTCCGGAACACGAGGAAGAGGACGACGACCCAGACGATGAGAAACTGGCCGTTGAACCGCTGCTGCCAATTCCTGAGCATGGCGACGATATAGTCGTACGCCACGTCGCTCACGGGCTCGCTCGCGGCAGGGGCGACGCCCGTCGCCTGTTTCACGGTGACCGCAAGCGACGATGCCGCCTGCGCCACGGCGGCATCCTGCTCCGCGGGGTTCAACTGCGCGAAGGCGGGATTTTGGGCGAGCTCCTGTTTCGCAAAGTCCGTCGCAAAGGTCCCGAACGAATCATTGAACGGGATGCCCGGGTAAATATTGTTAAGGGCGCCCGCCGACCAATCGAAGAAGGTGCGGAAGCTCGAGCGCGGGAGGAATATCCCCTGCCCCCGAGCTTGCGGCGCATACACGATGAGAAGGAAGAGGATGGCCGCGGTCGTCACTTTCCCCACCGCCCCCGCGGTCGCTTTCCAAAAATGGATCTCCACTTGGTTGTCGAACTCCGCCCTCCCGGAGAAATATCCCCAGAGGAGAACGGCGAACACGATCCCGCCGGCGATGAGGACGACCTCCACGCTGTCATAAAACGCGAATGCCGCGACGATGACGACTGTTTCAGCGAGGATGATGAGCGTCCGGCGTCCCACGCCCTGCGCGAGAAATACTTGGAGCGCAGAAAGGACGGCGAAGAGCGTGAGTCCCGCGACCGTGTACCACGGCGAAACCCCCGTCGTGAGGTAGAGGAAATACGAGTAGCCGAAGAAAAGCGCCGCGGCGACGCCGAGGAAGTCAAGGACGATGGCGCGCCAGAAGCCCTGCGGCGTCGCGCCGGAAACCTTCGTAAGGTCAGCGAGGTTTTGCGTCTGGTTCTGCGGGCCCGTGAACGCCGCCGGATTGATCTCCATTTTGCTGGTTCCCTTTATTATAGAGCGATTGGCCGATCTTTTGCACCTCCGCGGAAAGCGCCGCCGTGGCGGACTGTACCGCCTCCGCATCTTCGCCATCCTTTACCCCCTTGAGCGCCGCGATCTTTTCGTCCACGCCGCCCTTCACGTCCGCCGGCACCTTGTCGCCCGCATCCTTGAGCGCCTTCTCCGCCGTGTAGATGAGCGCCTCTGCCTGGTTGCGCGCGTCGACGAGCTCGCGCTTTTTCGCGTCCTCCGCCGCGTGCTCGGCCGCTTCCTTCTTCAATTTCTCGATCTCCTCCTTGCTCAAGTTGGTGGACGCCTCTATCTTCACCGATTGCGACTTGCCCGTCGCCTTGTCCTTCGCCGAAACGTTCAGGATGCCGTTCGCATCGATGTCGAACGTCACCTCCACCTGCGGCATGCCGCGCGGCGCCGGCGGGATGCCGTCCAGCATGAACCGCGCCAAGGTCTTGTTGTCCGCCGCCATCGGGCGCTCCCCCTGCATCACATGCACCTCCACGGACGTTTGGTTGTCCGCCGCCGTGCTGAAGACCTGCGTCTTCGCGGTCGGGACGGTCGTGTTCTTCGGGATCATGGGGGTTGCCACGCCGCCGAGCGTTTCTATCGCAAGCGTGAGCGGCGTCACGTCCAAGAGCAAGATGTCCTTCACGTCGCCCTGGAGGATGCCCGCCTGCACCGCGGCGCCCACCGCAACCACCTCGTCCGGATTGATGCCCTGGTGCGGATCCTTGCCGAAAAGCTTCTTCACCGCCGCGACCATCGCTGGCATCCGCGTCTGGCCGCCGACGAGGATGATCTCGTTGATCTCGGAGAGCCCGAAACCGGCGCCCTTCGGCGGCGGCGCGGTCACGGTTTCGCGCGTGAGCGCGATGGACCGGTCGATGTATTCCGCGACGAGCGATTCCAGCTTCGCGCGCGTGAGCTTCATGAGGAAGTGTTTCGGCCCGCTTGCGTCGGAGGTGATGTAGGGCAGGTTGATCTCCGTCTCCACCGCGGTCGAGAGCTCATGTTTCGCCTTCTCCGCCGCTTCTTTCAGGCGCTGGAGCGCGAGCGGGTCCTTCGAAATGTCTATCCCCTGTTCCTTGCGATATGCGTCCACGAGATATTCCTGGATCTTCTTGTCAAAGTCATCGCCGCCCAAGTGCGTGTCGCCGCCAGTCGCCTTCGCCTCCACCGTGTCGTCGCCCACTTCCAAGACCGAGATGTCAAACGTCCCGCCGCCGAAGTCGTAGACGACGATCTTCTCGCTCTTCTGCTTGTTCAAACCATAGGCGAGCGCCGCCGCCGTCGGCTCGTTCAGGATGCGGCGCACCTTGAGCCCGGCGATCTCGCCCGCGTTCTTCGTCGCCTGCCGCTGCGAGTCGTCGAAATACGCCGGCACCGTGATGACCGCCTCCTCCACTTTTTCGCCGAGCTTCGCCTCGGCGTCCGCTTTGAGCTTGCCGAGAATGAACGCCGAGATCTCCTCCGGCGAGTACCACTTGTCGCCCATCTTCACCTCCACGCCGCCCGCGGCGCTCGCCTGGATGTCGTAGGGCAGCCACGCCTTGTCGCGCTCCACCTCCGGGTCGGTGAACTTCCGCCCCATGAGCCGCTTCACGGAAAAGATGGTGTTCTTCGGGTTCGTCACCGACTGCCGCTTCGCGAGGAGCCCCACGAGCCGCTCGCCGGATTTGGAAATGGCGGCGATGGACGGCGTCGTGCGGTTCCCTTCGGCGTTCTCCAGAATGCGCGGCTCGCCGCCCTCGGTGACCGCCACCGCGGAGTTCGTCGTCCCCAAGTCAATGCCCAAGATCTTTGCCATGTTACTTATAATATTTATTTTATATTTTCTCTTTGCTCACGATGACCTTTGCGGCGCGGAGCACCTTATCGTGCAACCGGTAGCCAGGCTCTATTTCTTCCACGATCGTCCCGGGCGGCTGTCCCACTTCCCGTTCCGTCACCGCCTCCGCGACGGCCGGGTCAAACGGGTCGCCCGGTTTCAATGCTATCTTCTGCAATCCGCGCTTTTTTAAAATGTCCTCTACCTGCGAACGGATAAGGTAGATCCCTTTTTCCACCGGACCGTTCTTCTCGAGCGCGCGGATGCCAAGATCAAAATTATCCATCACGGTGAGGAGGTCTTTGATCAGGTCCTCGCTCCCGTAGCGCGCCACCTCCTCCAATCGCGCGTATTCCTCCTTCTTGTAGTTGATGAAGTCCGCTTTTGCGCGCTGCCAGCCGGCGAGGTATTCGTCGCGCTGCTTCTCCGCCGCCGCGAGTTTTTCCTCGAGCGCAGCGGCGCCGGCCGGCGCCGCTGCGGCATCCGCGCCGCTTTGCACCGCCGGCGCGCCGCCGCTGTTCTGCGGTTTCACGCCCTCCTCCTCTTGGATATTTTTATTTTCTTCCGCCATCGTTCCTATATCATTATAAGCTCTTGAATATCCGGATTGCCTTCTTGTAGTCCATCCGCTTCGGGCCAATCGCAAAGAGAGAAACGGTCGCATTGCCGACGCGATAATTCCCGCCGACCACGGAAAGGCTCCCGCTTCTCGTCACGGGGCTCTTTTTGCCGATGAAGACGCGCGGACCCGGACCGAGCTTCTCCGCCGCGCGCGGCGCGCGTTCATCCACTTCCTCGAAGTCGCGGATCACGGAACGAAGCTCCTCGCGATCGTCCCATTCCAGGCAGCCGACAAGCGCATCGAGGCCGGCCTTGTAGACCGCCGTGCGCGCAAGGTCGGCGGCGACGCTCAGGAGGCCGAGCTCGTCCGACAGCCGCGCGAGGAGGTCCGGCCACGCGCGCTCTTCCAAGAGCTCCCGCAGCGCCGTCTCGCGCGACTCCGGCACCGTCCCGAGCATCCGTTCGGCGAAGAATTCATAGCCCGCGTCCGTCGGCACCCGTCCCGCCGAATGGTACGGCTGCCCGAGATAGCCGGCGTCTTCCAGGGCGTCAAGCTCCAGCCGGATCATCGCCGGCTTGATGCCAAAATCGCAGTGGTCATAAAGCCATCCCGAGCTAACCGGCTCCCCCGTCGCAATAAAGCCCTGGATGAGAGATTCCAGTATCTGCGTCGTCCGTTCGTTCATCGCCGTCATCGTGCACCAGTATACCGCGATTAGCAGTCATGTCAAGAGAGTGCCAAAACGCCGCGCGACGCCCGCGATATGCTAAAATGATCCCAATGACCGTGGAGAAGAACAAGCGCGTCCGGTGGATCGATGTCATGCGGCCGAAGGCCGCGGACCTTGCGGCGCTCAAGAAAGAGTTCGGGCTGCATCCGGTGATCGTGAGCGAGCTCGGAGGCCCCTCGGCGCGGGCGCGCGTGGAGGCCTACGGCGGCTACCTGTATTTCATTTATTACTTCCCAAAATACGACGACCGCGAAGGGGCATCGGTGCGCACCGAGATCGACTTCGTCGTAACGAAGGATGCCGTCGCGACCGTCCACTACGAGCCGGTAACGGAAGCGCTCAAGAGCTTCAAGGTGACCGACGAGAAGGACTCGCTCGCGCTCCTCTACCGCCTCATCGGGCACTTGCTCGTCTTTGAAGAACGGGAGCTGCGCCACGTCCGCGAAAAGGTGGAAGCGGTGGGGCGCGAGATCTTCAAGAACCGCGAGCGCGAGGTCCTGGAGCGCCTTGCGTATCTGAAGCGCGACATCTCCGAGTACCGCATCGTCGTGCGGCTGCAGGAGCCGATCCTCCAGTCGCTCATCGCGAAGGGCAAGGCGTTCTGGGGCAGCGACGCGGAAGTATACCTGAACGACCTCGCGGGCGACCACTTAAAGGTCGCGCGGCAGGTGGAGGACTATCGCGACGCGGTCGCCGATTTCGAGGACACGAACAACCAGCTCATGAACGTGAAGATCAACTCGGCGATGCGGACCTTCACCGCGCTCTCGTTCCTCACCTTCCCCTTCGTGCTCGTCGCCGCCATTTTCAGCATGCGGACCGTGGACACGCCGCTCGAGAACACCCCGGGCGGTTTCTGGATCATTGTCGGCGCCATGGCCGCGGGCATCATCGCGCTTTTCACCTACTTCAAGCGCCGGAAGTGGTTCTAGGATAGCGTCTTTTTGCGGCCGCGGCATGGTATAGTGAAGGCATGCTCCGGATTCTGGACACGCTTTCCGGGAAAAAAGCGCCCCTGCCCGAGCCGCGGGAGCAGAAAAAGCTGCGGCTCTTCGTCTGCGGCCCGACGGTCTACGATTACGCGCACATCGGCCACGCGCGGACCTATATTTTCTTTGATTTTTTCGCGAAATACCTCCGTGCGCGGGGATATGACGTTTTTTACCTCCAGAACATCACGGATATCGACGACAAGATCATCCGCCGCGCCGCGGAAGAAAATAAAAAGCCGGAAGAGGTCGCTAAGTTCTTCGCGGAAGCATACCTCGCGGACATGGCGTCGCTCGGCATCGCGTCGGTGAGCCAGTACGCGCCCGCCACGCAGTTCATCTCGCAGATCGCGGCGCAGGTGGAACGGCTGATCGACAAGGGATATGCCTATAAGATCGACGGCGATGGATGGTATTTTGACATCGCGAAGTTTCCCGATTACGGAAAGCTTTCGCGGCGCACCTCGCTCCAGGCCGAGGACGCCGTTTCGCGCATTGACGAGTCGGTCGGCAAAAGGAACAAGGGCGATTTCTGCCTTTGGAAATTTTCCAAGCCCGGCGAGCCGTCATGGCCCGCGCCCGCGATCGGCGACGGCCGGCCCGGATGGCACATTGAGGACACCGCGATCTCCGAATTTTATTTCGGCCCGCAGTACGAGCTCCATGGCGGCGGCATTGACCTCAAATTCCCGCACCACGAAGCGGAGATCGCGCAACAGGAATCCGCTTCCGGCCGGAAACCGTTCGTAAAAATATGGATGCATACCGGCGCGCTCCTCGTGGAGGGCAAAAAAATGTCCAAGAGCCTGGGCAACTTCGTCACCGTGCGCGACTTTTTAAAAAAATACGACGCGAACGTCCTGCGCTGGATCGCCCTTACGCACCACTACCGCTCTCCCATCGATTACAGCGA
>CAZDJP010000011.1:0-3643 GCA_964505865.1 uncultured Candidatus Saccharibacteria bacterium | reverse complement strand
CCGAAAATCCCGGAAAAAGCCAGTAAACTCGCTGCCCTGCGGGAGGAATGCAGAGGCAGTCAACAGTTTGATAAGGCGGACGCCTTGCGGCGGGAGATAAACGGCCTAGGATATGATATTGAAGATACCCCGAAGGGACCTTTCCTATGGCCGCGAACAAAAAAGCGCAACTGAAGATACCGCCGCAGAACCTTGAGGCCGAGGCTGCGGTCTTGGGAAGCATCCTCATCGACAAGAACGCGATCGTCCGCGTGGCGGACGTGCTCGCGCCGGAGGACTTCTACTCGCCGGCGCACGGGAAGATCTACGAATCCATTCTCGCGCTCTGGGAGAAGCGCCAGCCGATCGACGTCTTGAGCCTGACGAACTTTTTGAAAGAACGCGACCTCCTCGCGGGCATCGGCGGCTCCGGCTACCTCGCCGAGCTCACGAACCAGGTGACGACCGCGTCGCACGTGGAGCACTATGCGGGCATCGTGCGGGAGAAAAAGGTGCTGCGCGACCTCATCCGCGCCTCGGCGGAGATCACGGAGGACGCGTTCGGCTCCGCCGCCGGCTCGTCGGAAGAGCTCGCGGACCTCATGGACGGCATTGAGCAGAAGATCCTTTCCATTTCGCAGAGATCGACGCCGCAGAATTTCCTCGCCGTGAAGGACGAGCTCGCGAAGGCCGCCGAGCGGATGGCGAAACTGCACGAGGGCGGCGACAAGCTGCGCGGCATCGCGACCGGGTTTCCCACGCTCGACAACAAGCTGTCCGGATTGCAAAAATCCGACCTTATTATCTTGGGGGCGCGGCCGTCCTCCGGGAAAACCGCGTTCGCGCTCGACATCGCCCGCCATGCCGCGCTCGCCGGCCGTACGATCGGCGTTTTTTCGCTTGAGATGTCGCGCGAGCAGGTCATCGACCGCGTGATCGCCGCCCAATCGCAGGTACCCCTCTGGAATATCCTCACCGGCCGCATCAAGGGCGACGCGGAGTTCGGCATGATCCAGAACGCGCTCGATGAGCTCTCGGGGACGAAGCTTTTTATTGACGATTCGCCGTCGCTCAACATCATGCAGATGCGCTCCATGGCGCGGCGGCTGCAGGTGGAGCACGGCCTGGACCTCCTCATCGTGGATTATCTTCAGCTCATCCGGCCGCGGACGAACTCCGACAGCATGGTGCAGCAGGTGACGGAGATCTCGCGGAGCTTGAAGGCGCTCGCCCGCGAGCTCAAGGTGCCGATCCTGGCCGTTTCGCAGCTCTCGCGCGGCGTGGAGCAGCGCGACCACAAAGTGCCGCGGCTCTCCGACCTCCGCGACTCCGGCTCCATCGAACAGGATGCGGACGTCGTCATGTTCCTCTACCGCAAGGACAAGGGTGCGGATATCCTCGGCGACGTTGGCGGCGAGGGCGGCTTCGCGGCGCCCGCGGAGAACGTGACGACCGTCCTCATCGCGAAACACCGGAATGGCCCCATTGGCGAAGTGGAGGTTGCCTTTGACGCCGAGCGGGTCACCTTCAAGACGATCGACAAGCGGTACAGCGAGCTGCCGGCGCTTTAAACGCGCCGTGCGCGGCCGCGGCGGGCATGGTACAATGGCGGCATGAAACTTCCCGCGCCGATCCAAAAAGCGGTTGACGAGCTTTCGGAACTGCCCTCCATCGGGCCGCGCCAGGCGATCCGTCTCGCCTTTTTTCTCGTGGGCGAGGGCAAGCAGCGCGTGCGCGACCTCGCCGCGAGCATCGCTGACCTCGGCAGGGTGAAAACCTGCGAGCGTTGCTTCTTCGTCCACCAGAACGACGGTCCGCTCTGCGACATTTGCGCGAATCCGCGCCGCGCGCAGGGCGTCATCATGGTCGTGGAGAAAGAAACGGACCTCATCTCGCTTGAGAACACCGGCAAGTTCGCCGGCCGCTATCTCGTGCTCGGCGAGGTCCCGAAGATCGGCATGCTGGACGAGGCGCAAAAGCTCCGCTTGCAGCAGTTAAAGTCCTTCATACAAAAAAGCCCGCCGGACGGCCTCGGCGGGCAGGCGGACGAGATCATTTTGGCATTCAATCCGACGGCGCTCGGCGACCTGCAGGCATCGCTCCTCGCGAAAGAGCTCGCGCCGCTCGCGAAGAAAACAAGCCGCCTGGGGAAAGGACTCCCGACAGGCGGCGAAATAGAGTTTGCGGACGACGAAACGCTCGGTTCCTCGCTTGAGCGAAGGAACTGATCGCCACGCTGCGGCGTTCAGAAAACTGTTTCACCCGTGCCGGACAACAAGCACGTCGCCGTCTTGCACTTCGTAGTCCTTCCCTTCCACGCGCATCCAGCCCTTCTGTTTCGCCTGCGCCCAGCCGCCGGCCTCCGCCAACTTGTCGTAAGCGACCACTTCCAAGCGGATGAATTTCTTTTCAAAATCGGTGTGGATGACGCCCGCTGCCTGCGGCGCCTTCGTGCCGCGTTCGATCGTCCACGCGCGCGTCTCGTCCTCGCCCGTCGTGAAGAAACTGGTCAAATTGAGGACAGCATAGGTCTTTTGGACCAGCGCGGCGACCGCTTCCGCCTGTGCGGTCGCCCCTTCGGCGAGATTCACGAAAAGGTAGTCGGCGCCGAGCGCCCGTATTTTCCCCAAGAGCGCCGGCGCTGCGGCCGCGTCGCCCTCCGTGCCGTTCAGGAGATAGATCTGGCGTTTCATCGTAAGAAGATTCAAGTCGCGCAGCCGCTCGGCCGCGCGGAGGTCCGCCGCGAGCGCTGCGTCCGCGACGGGGAGATTGCCTTTTTCGAGCGCTGCTTTCGTACGCGAGAGGAGCGCCATGTCCCGTGCCGCTTCCTTCTTCTCGCTCTTCGCTTCGCTTTCGGCTTTCGCGAGCCGCTTCTCCACCCCTTCCATGTCTTTCAAAATCAATTCGGTATTGATGATCTCCAGATCGCGGAGCGCATCCACAGAATGCTCCACGTGGATGATCTCGGCGCTTTGGAAAACGCGGAGGACGATAACGACGGCCTGCGTCTCGCGGATGTGCGAAAGAAACTGGTTGCCGAGTCCTTCGCCCTTGTTCGCGCCTTTCACGAGCCCCGCGATGTCGTAGAACTCCACGACGGCGGGGATCTTCTTGCGCGACTTGCTCAAGTCGGCCAGTTTGTCCAGCCGCTCATCGGGCACCGCGACGATCCCCACATTCGGGTCGATCGTCGCGAAAGGGTAATTCGCTATCGTGACCTCCTGTTTCGTAAGCAGCTTAAAAAGCGTCGACTTGCCGACGTTCGGGAGTCCCACGATGCCGATGGATAGAACAGAATGCGACATTGGATTTTGCTTGGTTAATTTCGACGGGAATACGGCCCTTCACGGTGATTTCTCCTTGAGATACGATCCCATTTTCGATAACGCCTCTAACTATCGCTTGTTTTGCCGCGAATTTCAACCCTTTTAGCATTATTGTTGCCTTTTGGGCGAACGCCTCGATCTGCTGCTGGTTAGGTAAAGCAACCTCGGGAGCCTGCCGCGACGCCGCCGTTGCCATTTGCGTTTGCAATGAAGCGACTTTCTCCCGAACTGGCGCGGTATAGTCTTTGAGCTGATCGATGGTGAACATTCCCGCACCGTATGCCTTATTATAGCGATCTTCTTCGTTCCGTAACTTGGTGATTTCTTTGTAGATCCCC